>JARIHM010000135.1 GCA_029288275.1 Candidatus Saccharimonadota bacterium
GTCGTCGGCAGCGTCAGATGTGTATAAGAGACAGGGCAAATAATTGATCAAGGGCCAGGCTCGGTGCTCGGTCGGTTAAATAATTGCAAATTGTCCAGGCAGTAATAGAAACCGAGATACCAAAAAACGCCCGGCTCTCGGCCCGCTGATGATTGCGCGCAAACACCAACGAACCGAGAGCCAGATTGCTGGCCGAGGCCGCTATCAGAATTACAAGATCGAGTATCATGCGGGCGTAGGTCCTGTAATTATTGGAACATCGAACGCTTTCTGGAGCCCCTCGCCACGGAAGAGCCAGGCAAATCGCCTGGGATCGGTAGCCCTAAGGCGGTTTGTCCAGACCGGAATATCCACCCACACCGGTAAACTCAAATTCGATCCCAAGTAGCGCTGCCATTCAACGCCTGGGTAGTAAGAAAAAGGTTGACCGAGCCGCTGCACAAAACTTCGGTGCGCAGACTCATCAACGATGGTTACCCAGTGGGTTGCCGCTTGCTCAACGGTGTATCGACAGGCCATATGATAAATTGACTTGGCGATGCGTCCGGAGTAGGCATGGCGATGATAGGCTGGCACCACACCCATGGTGGCCATGTCGAGTGTGGCGGGGTGGTTAAGGCAGACACCTAGGCTGGCCTGCAATTCACTGACTGAGCGGCGCCAGTTTCGGCCCGGCCGGTCCGACTCGATATCCGTCAAGCTCTTGAGGCCGATCGGCGAGCGACGGATGATGCGGAGCATACCCGCTAGTCGTTGTGCAATCCGGTCGACAACCACGAAGAAGGTGCTGAACGGATCATAGAGACCGTACTCATCATCCAGCTCTTCCGCAGTGTCACCGTAGTAGGCGAATACCTCTGCCTCGGCTAAACGCGCCACGGGCAGAGCCCAGCTTTGCTCATTGAGCTCAAGATCAATGCGATAGACCCCGAATGGTTTTACGCTGGGTCGACCCTTGAGTAATCGCTGCAATAAGCCATTCGAGTACACTGCCCGTTCCCATTGCTGTCGCATCTGGCGATCAGCAGCCACCGCTAGGCCTCCTTAAATTCGATTTGAGAAGCTTTGAAATAACGGCGCGTAAACTCTACAGCGTCCTTTACATTGAAAGCTTTGCACGTGTAGATGTCAACGCTAAAGAAAAGCCGGGGCTGCTCCCAGGCGTAGAGGTGAGCGCCAGAGGTCTCCCAATGGATCCAGCCGGCCCAGCCATATAGATCTGAACGATGAGTTACGGGCTCAATCAGGGCGGTCATAGCGAGCACCTTAGAGAGCCGAGTTAAATAATCTTTGATTTGAGCATCGTCAATTGGTCGAATGCAGTAGCCCTCAACAATCAACCGTTGCCGGTATATCTCCGGCGCTAGATCTTTCACCCCATATGTCCTTATGTTATTGAATAGACACGATAATTACAGATGACTACTTGCCGGCCAGCAGCTCGCTAATAATTTGTTCGACCTGCTTGGGTTTCTGTTCACTTTTTACGATGTAGCGTACGGCGCCCAGGCGTAGCGCGGTGCTAATGTCGGTATTGCCGGTAAGGTTACTTAAAACGACGACTGGAATGTCCTTGACAGCCGGATCGGCCTTGAGCTGTTGCAATAGATCCAAGCCGTTAAGCTTAGGCATCATAATATCAAGCAAAATAGCCGCCGGGTGACCTGAGCGGGCCTGCTCGAGACCAGCCTGGCCATCGGCTGCCACGATTACCTCGTAGCTTTTGGCCTTAAAGACTGTCTCATACATCCGGGACAGTAAGGCATCGTCTTCAATGATGAGAATTTTTGTCACGACCGGCCCCTTAATAGGCACATCATACAGGAGCTGGTCCGCCTTGCGCAATGAGTACGGCCAGGCTCTCGAGATTGCCCCGGACCCGCGTTTGGGCCATGGACTCAATCACGGGCCGCGCCAAATCAATGACGAAGCTGCGGAACTGGAACTGGAGCGTACAGCTAACTTGGGTATGGCCACCATCAATGTCCTGGAACGTAAACAGGGCCTTATAACTCAACGCGCCCGATTCGCTCGTGAATTCAATAGCCTCGTTAGGTATGAGCCGTGTGATCTCTACATAGGCCTGGATGACATGCCCGGCTAATATCGTCTCAGTCTGATATTGCATGCCCTTCTCAAGCGGCTTAGTGACCGAAATATGCTTCATGCCGCTATTCCAGAGCGGATAGCGGCTGGTATCGCACATTGCCGTAAAGACCGTGGCTCGATCGGCTGGCAACGTTACCTTGATGGTGGTGAGATAGTTGGCGCTCATACTGCGAGGACCGCCAACGCCAGAGCGGCAAAGAACATAGTGATGTCCCGGAAGATAATATCAAGCGCACCTAGATTGGTAGCCATAATGCCCACGATGGTGATGGCGGTCACGAACATGACGGCAAAGATGTCGGCGCTCAGCCCAGGCAGAATGCGCCAGGGAAAATTGCTGTCTCTTATACACATCTGACGCTGCCGACGACTAGTC
>JARIHM010000164.1 GCA_029288275.1 Candidatus Saccharimonadota bacterium
CCGCATAGGGAAAAGCTAAACCATGGTGGCGCTGCTGTAATCGATCGAGCCACTGTACGAAGCGCTCAGCTAGATTTGGTTGTTTTTTTATTTCGCGTTGATTCATATTCTACTTACTATACCGTAAGTGGCTTATTGTGGTGCCCCGGGGTGGATTCGAACCACCGGCCTTAGGCTTAGAAGTCCTCTGCTCTATCCAGCTGAGCTACCAGGGCGTAACACTAGATTGAATTATAAGGTGCGTTGCCTCTACCAAAGCTTTTCCCGACTGGATAGAGCAACTGCCATTAACTGATTTGGCGCTTCGCTTTGCCAGCTGAGCTACCAGGGCGTGCTTTTGCTTTGCAAAAGCCATTTACCATTTTCGATTAGCCATTCACCATGATGTGCAAAAGCTATGCTTTTGAATAGATAATTCTGCGAAGCAGCACGTAATGGTTACAGGTAAATGGAGAATGGTAAATGGCTTTGCCGAAGACAAAGCTTGGTGCGGGATACCAGAGTCGAACTGGTCTCTCAAGTTTGGAAAACTTACATATTAACCGATATACGAATCCCGCGTAACAGAGGTGATTATAACATAGTTATGAGGTGAGAGAGATTATTCTTCGTTGAGCTCGCGGCGATTACGGACTTTGCGGACAAAATGAATCAGCACGCCACTCAAACAGAAGCCGAGTGTGGCGATGGCGAACCCACCGGCGATATCCCACCCATGATGCACGCCAGCCATCACGCGCGACCCGCCAACCAGCAATGCGACCACCAGCAATATGCCGCCGAACACTTTACTACGCGTAAAAACTGCCCACGCGATGAGCGTGCTGTAGGTAGTATGGTCACTGGGAAAGCCATTGTCGGGCGCATGAGAAAAAAGGGGCGTGACGCCGTCGCGTACGAATGGCCGGGGGTCGTTATAAACGGCCGAGCCAAGTTTGGCAAGCAGAACGGTCACAAGTGTACCGAGAACCAATGTAATGAGCAGCTGTTTCCGTTCGTAGCTTTTCGAGCGCCACAACACATATATAAACACCAATACCGGAATGGCGACGAAATACTGAGCGATAACGATAACCGCTTCCTGCATTCCTTCATAGTATCAGGTGAAAGG
>JARIHM010000071.1 GCA_029288275.1 Candidatus Saccharimonadota bacterium
GGCGCCCCGAACGGTGCCCTGGGACTTTTCTTCATGTACAATAAGACCAATGATTGCCTATCTTTTGTACAACCGGCAGACGCCCGGTGAGGGCCAGATGCAGACCTTGGCCCAGCGGCTTGAGCCTGAGCAGGTAGACACTGAGCTCGTAGATGCTGATTCACCGCGCGGGATTCAGCTGGCTGAACATTATGATGTGCTGGCGCGACCGGCTATTATTCTGGCTCGCGAGGATGGCAGCCTGGTGCAAGTGTGGGACGATCCCGAGCAATTGCCGCCGCCGGGCGATATTAGCTACTTGGCGCATCAATAATGCTCGTGTATGCGCTGGTCAATTTTGTTGATTTATTTGTGCTCGTCTTTAACGTGCTCTTAATCGCGCGGATTGTGGCAAGCTATCTGGCGAACCCGCAGGGTGGATTTTATCGCGCGCTGGCCGGCGTGACCGAGCCGGTGCTCGCGCCGGTGCGGCAGTTTTTGCCGCCGTTGGGTGGTTTAGACCTGGCGCCTTTGGCGGTGTTCTTTTTGTTGCAGGCGCTGCAATATGGCGTGCATGGGTTGACGGGTATTTAAGAAGACGCAAAGGCCCCGAGCGCAGGTGCGCTCGGGGCAGCCCTGGTGGGGTGGGTCAGTTGGAATCGCGGGAGTCGTACACCTGCCGCTGGAGCTGAAGCTGGTGTCCGTTCCACGTGCCTGTATAGGCGTGGCAGCCCTCGTGAATCCCGGCTGTGCTGAGGGACGAGGGGCTGTCTAGCTGGGCCGGCACTGTTACCTCGGAGGTACCGACGCCCACGGTCAGTAGGTAATGGATGTGGTAGGGCTCGTTCGACGTGCGGTGTCCCGGCTGGGGCTCATCCTTGGTGGTATCCACCCGGGTGAGGCAGCCATCTGTTTGCACGGTCCGGCCGGTGTAGCGGGTCGGATCGGCATGGAGCTGGCTGACGCCTGCGGGCACCTGGGTGTAGTGGGGGTGGATGTGGGTCAGCTCTGCAAGAGCGACGGCTACACCCACCAGTAATACCAAACCTGTGGCAGCGCATCCCAAGACTTCGCCCGCGGTCAGCGGAGCAGGCTCTGAGCTGGTCGAGATTGGCATGGTTCTCCCTACACGAGGCGGAATGGTTCATCTCGAATGAGATATGCTATAATAGCATAAGCATTATAAAAAGTCAATCTCTGGGGACAACATAGACCGAGATATCCTGATAGATCGGCATCGAGGGCTCGGCGGCCTGCACGATGTGGGCGATTTCATGAAAACCAGGCACAAACTCGGTGGGCGCCAGGTTTTCCAACTGCTCCCATAGTGGCTCCGACACGTCCGGCCGAAGCGGGGGATCGGTCAGGGGCTGCGGGCTGGTGGCTTCAAACAAGTGAACGAGCATGTGGCGATCCACTTCGTCGTTGAGCAGTCCGCGCACGTAGACCTCGCCGCGATGGGTGAGCTGGGCCGAGAGGCCGGCCTTTTCGGCGAGCTCGCGGACGGCCATCTCCAGATGCGTTGCACCGTAGTGCATCATGCCATGTGGAAAGCTTACCAGGCCCGTGTTGGGCTCGCGGTGCCAGCGTGACAACAGGTAGCGGCCATCGGCATCAGCGCAAATAATAGCGTTGAGGATTTTGGGCTGCTGGCGGATCTTGCCGGTTTCCAGGCTGGTTAGGCCGGCCACGCGCAGCCCTTTCACCGATAACCGGTAATCACGGCCAGCTTTCTCTACCAGACCATCCTTGATCAGTCCATTCAGATGGTACAAGAATAGATTGCCCTCCACGCCGTCCGGTCGCAGCTGGCTGTAGCGGCGCGTGGCATGCCGGGTGAGTTCAAGGAGGACGTGTTGCTGGATCCAGTTCATCTGCTCAGCGTAACATGCTCCGCGCCAACATTTATTCAGGAAAATTTGACTCAAAAAAGCTTGCTTATGCGCCGGCCCGAATCATCATATGCTACTATTGTCCTTTCCGACGCACCTGACCGGAGGTAGCTATGCCTGGTCCCATGAGCCCCGATGAGATCGTTGCCGCGCGGCCAGCCATCCCCGAGCAAGTGTTCGAGGTCTTCAACAGCCTGATCGCTCGTAGCCGTTTTGTGCGGCAGGACGAGGTGGTAGAGCGCCTGGTGGAGCTGGGCTTCGATCGCGAGCAGATCTTTTCCGACCACATGCTGGACGTGGAGAACGCCTACCGGGCCAAGGGCTGGAACGTGACCTACAACCGACCGGTCTACAACGAGGAAGGTTCGGCCTCGTTCACCTTCTCGCGGAAGCGAGAAGATTGATAGCGGCCCGGCGCGTTTGTCGCGCGCCGGGCTCTTTTCTGTGATGGTAAGCTAGAAGTAACTAGACAAAGGATCGGCCATGAGAAAAATTGTAGTCCTAACCTTTATTTCCCTCGATGGCGTCATGCAGGCGCCGGGTGGCCCGGAGGAAGATACCTCGGGCGGCTTTACATACGGGGGCTGGACCGCTCCGTACTTCGACGAAGCCGGTGGGCAGATCATGGCCGAGCAAATGGGTCAGCCGTTTGATTTGCTCTTGGGTCGCAAAACCTACGATATCTTTGCTGGTTACTGGCCGCAACATGACAATGAGGTAGGCCAGCCGCTCAACTCCGCCACCAAGTACGTGGTAACCGACCATCCGTTTGAGGCTAGCTGGGACAAAACCGTGGAGATCCACGGCGACGTAGTGGCCCAATTGCGCGAGCTAAAAGCCGGCGACGGCCCTATGCTACAAGTACACGGCAGCGGCCAGCTTATCCAAACCCTGCTGGAGCACGATCTGGTGGATGAGCTGTGGCTCAAGACCTTCCCGGTGACGCTGGGCCAGGGCAAGCGTCTGTGGGGCAAGGGTGTGCGGCCGGCGGCCTGGAAGTTGACGCACTCGGTGGTGACGCCCAGTGGCATTATCGCGGCCAACTACGTGCGCGACGGCGAGGTGCGGACGGGGACGGTGGGCGAGTAACTCATCTGGAGCGTTGACATTCTTCCTCGTGTAAGCTAAAAATAAGACTTCCGTCTATGCCAATTCCGAAAGGAGACGGAAGATGCGCAATCGACTGCGCCGAACCCTCGCGAGCCTGGTGGCGGTGATCGCCCTGGTGGCCGCTGCTCTGTTCGTCGACACTGGCGCTGCCGAGGCGG
>JARIHM010000076.1 GCA_029288275.1 Candidatus Saccharimonadota bacterium
CGCGCCCACTCGCTACTCCGCCGGTGGATTGGTGGCTGGCCGTTCGCTAATCGCAATGGGGCTAAACTCGCCATTTGCCTCAAGCCGGTACAGCTTGCGCGGATCATCTACCCGGTCCACAAATACGATGCCATTGGTGTGGTCGATTTCGTGCTGGAACACCCGCGCCAGGAAGCCGGTAGCCGTGAGTCGTACTGGCCGGCCGTCCAGATTGAGCGCCTTCACCTTCACCTTGGGGTAGCGCTTCACGGCGCCATATAAATCCTTCACACTTAGGCAGCCCTCTAGCTCCTCGGCGGGTTGACCTTCATACTTCACAATTTCGGGATTAATAAACACGCCAAACTCTTTGTTGGCTTTGTCGTCAAAATCGTGTCGTACTACCACCACTCGGTACATCTGGCCAATCTGGACAGCCGCCAGGGCTGCGCCAAACTCATGTTCACGCTGCGCCTCCCAATCCAGGGTGGCGGACATCATTTGGCGGGCTAGCTCTTCAATGGAGGCATCAATGTGGCCAATACGCTGGCTCTTTTGCCGTAGCAATGGGTTGGGAATGGTAATAATGTCTTTTGCTGTCATTGGCTCCTAGTGTAGCGGGCTTGGGCCGAAATGTCTAAGCCTTGGCTGGTCCTAGCGCCTGCTGGAAGTCCTCGCTTAGGCGCGCCCGCAGGTCGGCCCGGGTGAGCTGGCGCAGGGGCTCCTTAGTGACTAAGTAGGTTTCAAGCTCCTTGTATACCTCAACTAACGTTGATTTTTGGGCTGTGGTAACGGTTTGACCCGGCTTTAGGTTAGCGGTAATCTGGCGTACCTTATCCAGCGTAGTGTCGACGTCGGAGGGATTTGAAACCAGGCTGGCCGCATAGGTCACGGCATCTAGGTAGGTAGCATGCACTGGCTGGGTATTTAGCCTATCGCTTGCCGCCTTAAAGGACTGGCCGGCTTTCATAAACGAGATAACCGTAAGTACGAATGGCCAGATCGAGGCATTGGTTTGAACATAGATTGTATTAAGAATTGCCGTATCCTTCACAATGATCTCATGCAGGGTGGCTACGGCCAGCGCACCCAAGGCAAAGCTGAGCCAGCCCATAGCCTCCTGGTAGCCCGTACTAATGGTCTGCTGAATGCGCCGTGCTACCAGTGAGCCGGCAGCACTGAAGGCGATACTCCAGGCTACTAGGGCGATAATCAGGTTAGAGGCGGCCTCCAGTTGCGCATCGGGCTTGGGTGTATGGGGTAAAAAGTACGAGCCCACCGCAATTACCACTGCGCAGCCTAGTACCAGCCAGAACGATTTCCAGAGATAATGGATGCCCAGCAGCTTGGCCAGCTTGCGTACGCCCAGATACATAATGAGCGAGCTGGACAGATAGGGTACCAAGGTCAGCGCCGCGGCCAGGAAGACATTCAGCGGTACTTTGGGAAAGAGCACCGCGTACAGTTGCACTAGCTGAAGGATAGCAAACATAAGCAAGCCCACAGCAATAATGTAATAGCTGGCCTTGGTGCTCGTCTTAAAAGCGCTGAGGCTGGAAGTAAAGTACCAGATAGCAGCTAGGCCGCTCACTACCATCATGGCGGCGGCAGCCATGGCTACTTGTATTGCTAGGCCTTGCGACGCTACCTGCGGCAATAGTGCTACCCCGGCACCCAAAACTACCTCTAGTACGAGAATAGCCACGAACTTCTTATTCATAATGCCCCAACCTTAATACTTATGCTTAAAGTGTAGAGGTTGGGTTGGGCGAGGTCAAATCGAAAGCTCGTCTGGGGTTTCATCCTCTGGACCAAGGATGTCGAGCAAATAATCAACAAAGGCCTGCAGCTGGGTTAACTCGGCTTGGCTGAGGCGAAAAAGGCTCATGCATATATTATGCTAAAGCACATTAAGCGGGTCAAGGTCAGCTGCCCAATGGTCGCCCGGTAAATGGCTCGCAATGTCAACCAGCGTGGGCCGGCGCGGTGCTCGTACCGTGAGCAGCCAGCGAAAACTGCCAGCTTGCTGTTCGAGAAAGGCCGGCGCTGGCCCAGTTACGAGGCAGTCGCCGCGCTGCTGGAGCTGCGTGGCCAGCGCTAGAGCCTCAGCTTCGGCAGTTTGGCGCGTGGGCGCTGCAATGGTGAGCTTGAGCAAAAAGGCTAAGGGGGGATAATGCAGTAACTGGCGTTGAGCAAGCTCACTGGCCGCAAAGCCCGCATAGTCGCCGGTCGCCGCCGCTACAATGGCCGGGTGGTCGGGAGTGTAGGTTTGAATGAAAATACGGCCCGCCCGGTCACCCCGGCCTGCCCGGCCACTTACCTGGGCCAGCAGCTGATAGGTCCGCTCAGCGGCGGCAAAATCAGGCAGGTGTAGCATGGTATCAGCGCTTACTACGCCCACCGTGTCGATGGCTGGTAGGTCCAGGCCCTTCGCGATCATTTGGGTGCCAATAATGATGTCGATAGTGCCCGCGTGCAGGTTCTGATAGGTGGTTTCGATGTGTTTGAGTGAGGCGCTGTCACGGTCTAGCCGGGCTAGCCGCGCCTCGGGCCAGAGCCGAGCAGCCTCATCCTCGATGCGTTTAGTGCCGCCACCCAGGAGCCGTAGATTGGCGCCGTGACATTCGGGGCAGATCGCGTTGCTAGCTACGCGGTAATTGCAATGATGACAGATCAGACGCATCAGATCGGCGTGAAAGGTGAGCGGCAGGTGACAGTTGGGGCAGGTCGTCACATAGCCACAATCGCCGCAGACCTGGCTGGAGGCACTGCCACGGCGGTTGATGTAGAGCAAACTCTGCCGCCCCTCCGCTAGCGATTGGCTCACGGCGTCGTAAAGCGGTTGAGTAATAAATTTACTCAACCCGCGGATATCTTTGCGTCGTAAATCGATGATTTCGGCTTGGGAATGGGC
>JARIHM010000079.1 GCA_029288275.1 Candidatus Saccharimonadota bacterium
AGATGTGTATAAGAGACAGGTGTAATCACGCCCGAAACCGTATTGGCATGCTGCATCATCCGCGCCCAGGAGCGACCAGCTGGCGGCCGCGGTGATTTGGGCGGCTGTGGCAACTGCGGCGTACTTGGTGGCGTAGACAGGGGATTAAGCTGGGGATCTGAACCTTCTGGTAGCATACATTTCTCTTAGCTTACACTATACCGCTTATGGTCAAACGCGCAAAGAGCCCCTTCGCTCAAGGCAAAATTAAGCACAAGCACATTTGCGAAATGAGCCGCGATAGGGCAGTATAGATAGTAATGAAACGGTGGAGACGACAGTTCATCGTGGGCGTGGCGCTGGCTTTTAGCTTAACCGGCGTGGCCACGGGTGACTCTGATCTGGTGAGTCCCAGCTTTCGCATTAGCGAGAGCGAGGTTGGCGGTAGCGGCGACTTTAACTCGGCCTCTAGCCACTTTAGCTTTGCTCCCGGCACCGACGACGGCGGTTCTACGCTGGGCGATAACTTTGTGGGCAACTCGGCCTCTGGTCATTACCAGACCAACGCTGGCTTCAACACTACGGCTCAGCCCAACCTCACCTTCATTATTAATAGTGGCAGCGTTAGTCTGGGTGCGCTTTCGACCTCGGCCAAGACTACCGGCACAGCCACCTTTAGCGTCAAGAACTACACCTCCTACGGCTACATTGTGCAGCTGGTGGGCACGCCGCCGTCTAATAGTGGCCACCCGCTGACGGCGCTCACCAGTGACACGGCCTCGTCGGTTGGCAATGAGCAGTTCGGCGTGAACGTGGTGCGCAACACCTCGGCCGCCGTCGGCGCCGACCCCGCCCAGGTGCCGGGCAGCAGTTTTAGTTACGGCGTAGCCGGCGATGGCAGCACTGGCACCTACGGCACCACCCGGCCGTACACCATCTCCGACAAGTGGCGCTACAACTCTGGCGAGACCATCGCCTCGGCGCCCAAAAGCTCCGGCGAGACCGATTACACGCTCACCTTTATGGCCAACATTAGCACCCTAACGCCGGGCGGGCAGTATAGCGGCAATCTTACCTTGGTGGCGACGGGGACGTATTAATCCTTTCTTAAGCCTGTTGTAAAAAATTCGTTGACGCCGGTATAATGCTTATGCTAAGCTGAATTTAATAGTTGTGCTTTAAGGTAAGGAAAAGGAAATTAACCAGATGAAAAGTAGAGGCGAGATTTTGCGGGGCCACTACGCCGAATTGCTAAAGAGGGCTGCGGTATGGGCCGGAGCGGTATCGATTATGGTCACGGCGCTTGTAGTGCCCACCAGTGCTCAGGCGGCGCAGATCACGTCGCGCAAGGCTACCCTAAGTACTTCGGTACCGAGTGCCACCGATAACGTAGTTTTCTCGTTCACCACGGGTCCAACCTATACCGTCAAAGGCATTAAGTTTGAAATGTGCACCTCGCCCCTACAGTCTGTAAGCTGTACCGCTCCGACTGGTGCCGACTTTAGCACTGCCTCGACCACGCTAGGTGGTCAGACGGGCATCTCTGGCTTTGCCGAGACGGCTAAGACCACCACCTCGTACTCGATTAACAGTGCCTCTGGTACGGCCGTAAACAATACCGCTGTTACCGTAACGATTAACGGTCTTACCAACCCAAGCACAGCTAACCAAGAATTCTACTTCCGTATTACTACCTTTACCGATACTGGCTACTCGTTACCAACGGTCAACGGCCAAGACTTCGGTGGTATCGCAGTTGATACGACCCAGACCCTCTCCGTGACCGCCAACGTCCAAGAAGACCTGACCTTCTGCGTCGGCACCTCGGGCACCACCTGCAGTAACATTACCGGCAGCACCGTTACCCTGGCGCCGAACCCCATGACCACCTCGAGCGCTAGCAAGGGCAGCGCTGTGATGGCCGCCAGCACCAACGCTACCTCTGGTTATGTCATAACGTACAATGCTACCAGCTTTACCGATACCACGAGCGATACGATTACGGCAGCTGGTACTGGCGGTGTGGCCCTCGGCGCAGGCGGCTCGGAACAGTTCGGCTTTAACCTGGCAGCTAACTCCGGTGGTAACTTCGGTACCTTTGGCTCGGCTCCGAGCGGCGGTACGGGCACGGCTACTGCGCCCTACGCCACCAATAACCAGATTGCCTACAACACCGCCGGCGCTACCCAGGTAGCCAGCGCGACCGGCCCCTCGGCCCTGACGCTCTACACTATGTCCTACGGCGCCAACGTGGCCATTACTACCAAGCCAGGTGCGTACACCGCTACTCAGACGTTCATCGCGACCGGTACGTTCTAATTAATCAAACCGCCTTTTGGGCAGGCAGATGATGTACAAACAGATCAAAAAGACCAAATCCGTTGTTCGATCAGTTGCAGCTTGGACAACCTTAACCACCTTAGTGGCTCTGGTGCTGGCGCCCACCACTAGTTGGGCGGCCACGGCCAGTTTTACCAGCCGGAATACCACCCTGAGCACCTCGGAAGCTGGCGCTACGGCCAACTACGACATTAAGGTGACGGCGGCTACGGCCACCACGCTCATTAAGTCGTTCCGCTTGCAGGTGTGCACCTCGCCGCTACAATCGGTGGCTTGTTCGGCGCCGAGCGGCTTTGCCTGGGGTAGTACCATTGCTACGCAAACGTTGGCGGGCGGCGCCTTTACCAATAGCTACGCTGGTTCGCCCTCAGGTACTGATTTCTTGGTCACTAACGCCACAGGCAACAACGTCAACACTGGTCAGATTGTGCAGTTCGTCATTAATGGCAACACCAACCCAAGTACAGTCAATCAGGAATTCTACATCCGTATCACTAGCTGCTCTGATACCACCTGTAACGTGAGCTCGCCGTACACGAACAACGTGGACTTTGGTGGCATGGCAGTCTCGACCAGTCAGAAGATTTCGGTGACGGCCAATGTGCAAGAGGACCTGACCTTCTGTGTGGGTACATCCATTACGACCGACTGCAGCAGTATTTCCGGTAGCACCGTGACGCTCAGCCCCAATCCCATGACTACCAGCGGCGCCAGTAAGGGTTCGGCGGTGATGGCGGCTAGTACCAATGCCTCGGGCGGCTACATCATTACCTACAATGCCACTGGTTTCACTGACACTACCAGTGATACGATTACGGCCGCACCGAGCGGTGGCGCCACGCTGGGCGCGGGCGGCAGCGAACAGTTCGGCTTTAACCTGGCGGCTAATTCTGGTGGTAACTTTGGCAGCTTTGGTGCCAATCCCTCGGGCGGTACTGGCTCAGCCACGGCACCCTATGACACGAATAACCAGATCGCTTACAACACCAGCGGCGCCACTCAGGTGGCCAGCACCACTGGGCCCAGCAGCCAGACCACCTACACTATGGCCTTTGGCGCCAATGTAGCCGGTACGACCAAGCCAGGCGCTTACACGGCTACGCAGACCTTTATTGCCACGGGGACGTTCTAGTGAGGTTGCGCGGATTTTTCGCCCGGCTCGGCGTTGCGGGGGTTTTGGCCGCTAGTCTATTGCCATTGGGTGCCCAAGCTACCGCGCTGACGAGCCGTAGTACGGCCATCGGCAGCTCGGCGGCTAGTGCCGTTACCACCTATGCTTTTAGTTTTAAGCCCGGTACGAGCGGCAACATTGGTGCCATTAAGTTTGAGCTGTGCGATTCACCGCTGGAGGCCATTTCCTGCTCCAATGCTGGTAATTCCAGCGGTGTGAGCTTTACGTCCAATGGTGCGAGCATTCAGAACCAATCCGGTATCGCTGGCTTTACGCTGGGTACCGGCACGCCGCCCGCGCCCACGGCCA
>JARIHM010000081.1 GCA_029288275.1 Candidatus Saccharimonadota bacterium
AGCCAGGTGACCGCATTGAGCACACTAAATTCGGCGAAGGTATCGTTAGCGCCGTAGACGGTGACGAGGTTACGGCTACTTTTACTGGTCTAGGCAGCAAACGATTATCACTCAGTTTCGCACCGATCCGCAAACTCGACTAGCTAGAAGGGGAGATATGGGCAAGCCACGGTGCAACTGTACCGGCGGCAAAACATGCGGCTGCGATTATGCAGTGCCGGAGCTCGCACCGGCGTACCCGATGTCTCAAAGATGCGTCGCCCTCGCTCAATACCTTATACTGCACTAGTTGCGTTACGCCGCGCAAATGATGGTTATCGAACGGAAGGGCGCTTAAATGCCTGAACATCAGATCAAGCTGCCGAACCGCTTAAATGATATTACCGGTGGCATGTGCATTTGTAGTGGGGGCAGCACCTGTGAAAACTGTGATTGCCCGCACTGCAAGAGCAAGGAGCACAGAGTCCTAAGGTGCACCAATAAGCCGGACAAGGAACTTGATAACGGCTATTGCAAGGAATGCTGGGGTAAGCACAAGCCCAAGACATGCTAACACTCGCGTTACTATAGCCCTGCCGGTATCCGGCAGGGCTAGCTTATTGTCTATAAAAATAATTATGGTATAATATAAAAAGTTGGTATCATCAGTCGTTGAAAGGGGAACGATGGCAAATCGTGCCACTTATGAGAAGCGTCAACGAGCTGTTGGGTTGGTGGCCGAGGTTCTGAGCGAACTGTCAAAGCCTGACAGCCAGCTCGATGTTGATCTGCTGTGCGAAGACTTGGGCATCCTGCTCGATCGCAGGAATGATGTTCCGGCCGTGGTGCAGGACAGCAGTCTCGTGATTTCAGAACCGGTCGAGCCGATGGTTCGTCTGCTGACTGAGATCGGGCGAGCCGAGGACTTCCTCTACATCACACTGCCCCGCGAGACCCTGCGCCTGCCGCTCCATCACTTGGGGTTCAGCGCCCGGACCTATCGAATCCTCTACAGGTATGACATTCGTAGCCTGGAGGATTTGCTCGAGTTCTCTCATACTGAGCTCAGCTGGATTCCGCATATCCACAAGGCGAGCTTGGAAGAAGTGGTGGAGAAGCTGACCGAAAAGGGTTGGCACCTGTCGCCTCATGACCGAGACGAACCGCTCGCTCCGCCACCAGGTGATGAATGGGTCTACTTGACCAATCGTCGGGCACTGCGCAGCCGCCTTTACCGGGTACGCCTGGAGTGGTTCGTGCGCCATGCGTGGATGTACTGGACTGCTGCTCGTCCACTGGCTGAGCTGGGAATCCTGACGGTGGGGCAACTCATCGAGTGTACCAAGGAGGATATCCTGGCGCTGAATTGGTCTCGAGCTAGCTACTGGAGGCACAATCAGTCGACGCGGACGCCCGAGGCTGGGCTCATGGCCACCGATGACCTGTTGCGGCGTTGGCATCTCGACCTGAAGCCTTCGCCCCAACGGCAGTGCAGTTCGCGCTGACACAAGGCCCCGCCGGTAACCCGACGGGGCCTTTCTCATGTTGCGGCCGAGGCCGGCGGAGGGCCATCGTGTCCAGATTGAACACAAAACTTATCCACATTGACGCGTCCCAGATAGCGCGCTACCATAAGCATGTTCTTCAAAAACGAAAAGCTTAAAACGAAACGTCGCTTGTATTAACGCGAGAGACCCCTATTTTAAGCCAATTCACGGATTCCATAGCCGCGACCTACCAGAGGCTGAAAGCTCAGCCGCGCAACTTCTTGGCTATTGGCATCCTCATCACGATTGTAATCTTTGGACTGTGGTCTGGTCATTTGCCATTGTCTGCCAGCGCTAATGCCGATGCGCAGCGTTTGGTTTCACTCTATGTAGATGGCCAAAAGCGCGTCTTTGCCACCAACGACACAACGGTGGGCGACGTGCTGCGCCGTAGTGGTGTTGTTCTGCAGGCCGGTGACCTGGTGGAGCCGAGCGCTGATACTGCCGTTGAGCAGGGCACTTTTAATATTAATGTATACCGCGCACGGCCGGTGCTAGTGCAGGATGGCCATCACTCGTATCACATTATGAGTGCTTACCAGAGCCCGCGGTTACTAGCCCAGGCGGCTGGCCTGACCGTCTACCCCGAGGACACTTATCAAACTGGTGTAGTAACCGACGTGGTACATAGTGATGCCGTGGGCATTCAGGTGACCGTACAGCGCGCCACACCGCTGACGATCCGAGTGGATGGCCAGGTTAAATCGATTCGGACGCAAGCTAAAACGGTGGGTGCGGCCCTGCAACAGGCCGGCGTGTCGCTGGGTCTCAAAGACACGGTGTCGGTATCGCTGGGCGCACCAGTCCTGCGGGGTATGAATGTTGACGTGGCGCGCGTCACCGAGGTGGAGACCCAGGTGCAGACCCGCTTGCCTCATGCAACTCAAACCGTGACCGATCCCACTATGCTCAAAGGCCAGACCGCGGTTCGGACTGCCGGTGTAGACGGTCAAAAGACTGCGCTCTATCGTATTCACTACGTTGATGGCAAAGAGGTGAGCCGTGATCTATTGCAGCTCGTGAGTCAGACCAATCCAGTGACCGAGGTGGACGTTGTAGGTACCAAAGTGCTCTTCGCCGGTTCGGTAGAGTACTGGCGACCCATGGTGGAGGCTGCCGCAGCCCAGTGGGGGCTCGATCCTAATATGATGCTGCGAATTATGTCGTGTGAGTCGCACGGAAATGCGCTGAGCGTGAGCACTTTTATCATCAACGGTGAGCACCCCACGGGTTTGTTCCAATATCTGCCCTCTACCTGGCGCTCCGCTGGTGGCACGAACGATAACATCTTTGATGGTCCTACTCAGATTCAGCTAACGGCTCATAAAATGGCCACTCAAGGTACTCGTGCTTGGCAGTGCCAGTAGTATACTGGATACGTGAACCTGGTTGATTTCGCAATTATATGCGCGGTGCTGGCGCTGGCCGGCCGGGGCTTGCGGGCGGGTCTCTTTCGTCAAGTTGGCTCGATCAGTGGTTTTGCCGCCGGATTGTTATTGGGTGCTCTGATAGCGCCCTGGTTAGCGCGAGCCAACGAAGAGGCGAATGTTCGAGCGCTCGTCGCTATTCTAGTAGTGTTTGGCTTGGCTATGGCCCTAAGTGGGCTCGGGGAATGGTTGGGCCAGATGGTGGCGCGAGGCTTGCACCGCATCCGGCTCGGGCTGGCCGATGAAATCGGCGGCGCCCTCTTTGGTATGGTGGCGGGGCTGCTCATGATCTGGCTAACGAGTTCAATGTTCCTGCGCTTGCCGGCGCCGCAGTTCCAGGCACTATTACAGCGTTCGAACGTCTTGCGTTTCTTGGACCAGAAATTGCCGCCGGCGCCTGATGTAGTAGCGCGCATAAGCCGTCTGTTGGCGCCTAATGGTTTTCCGCAGGTCTTTGCCGGGCTTGAACCGGCGCCGGCGCCCAAAGTGGTTGGTCCGGATGCGGCAGCAGTAAACGCAGCCACGATGGCTGGACGGGCTGCTACAGTAGAGATCCAGGGCGATGGCTGTGGGGGCTCTGTTGAGGGCACGGGATTCGTGGCCGCACCTGGCCTCGTGGCCACGAATGCTCATGTGGTGGCGGGAATCACTCACCCCCTGGTGTATGATGCGGCCGGTGAACATGCAGCAACGGTGGTATCGTTTGATCCTGATCTTGATTTCGCAGTTCTGCGAGTGAGCGGCCTGTCGGCTGTACCACTGAAGCTATCGAGCGCTACGGTGGATCGAGGTGCGGTGGGTGCTGTCCTTGGGTACCCAAACGATGGGCCTTTTACCGTCTCGCCGGCTGCGGTGCTGGAGCGGCAAACAGCCTTGGGCCGCAACATCTATGACCAGGGGTTAGTAAAGCGCGATATTTATACGCTGCAGGCGGTGGTGCGGCCGGGAAACTCTGGTGGCCCGCTGGTGGCGCCCAATGGTACGGTGATGGGCGTGGTATTTGCTATGTCATTGGCAGATGGGGACGTGGGATACGCGTTGACCTCGGCCGAGGTATTGCCAGAGCTGAATGCGGTAACGGCCAGCTCTGGCGCCGTCTCAACCGGCGCCTGCGCGGCCGAGTAGCTTGCTAAAATAAAGAAATTATAGTACAACAGGTCACAGAATCAATCGTTGTTGATTTCGTTCTTCGCTTGCGAAAGGGATGATTAGATCATGCTTCGCTTCAGAACTCTTAGCCTGCCGCTGGCGGCTGCCGCATTGGTCTTGGCGGCCTGTGGCCAGCCAGCGCCAACGCCTGCACCAACCCCGGCGCCGGTTACCACTACGGCTTCCTCGGCGGCACCAACGTCATCGACTGGCTTGCCGGCTCCGGTCGCGCCCCCGACTCAGTTACGTGTGCCGGCCTCGGCCAAGTGGGACCAGGGTGAGCAAACAGCTGCTTCCAGGGTGCCCGGCACCACGAGCCATGTGAACTTGGTGGCTATTAGCCCAGAGCACATCGATCTGGAGGGCGGTTATGATGCCGTCGAATTCTGGTTCGATGGGCCAGCGCCCAGCTATGATGTGCGATATGTCGCGCAGCTGCTGACCGACCCCAAGGGTGACAACGCGGGCGTGGCTGGTCGGGCATACCTCCAGGTCACGTTCAAGCCGACCGTGACGGACCCCGCGAGCAAGGGCGTTGCCCAGGCGGTTGGTCAGACGGAGCTCGGTTATCCGCGCCTTAGCGGTCTGGCGGTGCTCGGCACGGGCTTCGAGAACGTCACCAATGTTGGTGTTGGTCTGAATCAGAAGGTTGACTTCCGAGTCTGGGTGGCGCGAAGCAGCACCGCCCAGTCGGTGATTGAGCTGGACATGCGTAGCTAATCACACAATCCGCGGCCGGGACGAAATTCGTCCCGGCCGCTTCTTTTTGGTAAGATAAAGCCATGGATTTGTCACGGGTTGAGGATGTGCGCACAGCGCTCAAGTTGGCCGGAATTCGGCCCAACAAGCAGCTGGGCCAGCATTTTTTGGTTGATCATGATAGCTTGATCGCCATTATGGAGGCGGCCGAGCCGGCTGCGGGTGATACCGTGCTCGAGATCGGCCCTGGTCTAGGCGTCATGACACGTCCGCTCCTAGCGGCTGCTGGGCGAGTAATAGCCGTGGAGACCGATGCGGTACTAGCCGACCTGCTGCGGCGCAACGCCCCCAGTAATCTGGAGGTGGTGCAGCAAGATATTATGCGCTACAACCTGACTGATCTGCCGGCGGGTTACAAAGTAATTGCGAATATCCCGTACTATTTGACGAGCAAGATCTTCCGACTCCTGATTGAGAGTCCTAATCCGCCCAGTGTAATGAGCCTGCTGATCCAAAAAGAGGTAGCCGAGCGGATTGTGGCTGTGCCCGGACGGTTGAGTGTGTTGGCGCTATCAGTACAGTACTATGGCCGGCCGGAGATCGTGCGAGTGGTGGAGCGGCACAAATTTTGGCCGGCTCCGGAAGTGGATTCGGCTGTACTCAAGGTAACATTGACGGGCCCGGCCTTTCCAGCGGAGCCGGCGCGATTGTTCCGGCTCGTTAAAGCCGGCTTTGGCGAGAAACGCAAGCAGCTCAAGAACGCTTTGGCTGGCGGGCTCAATTGTAGCGTCGATTGCGCCGCCGAGGTCCTGGCCGCGGCCGCTATCCCTCTGACTGCACGGGCACAGGAGCTCTCGCTGGGTGAGTGGGAACTTCTGTATCGGGCAGCTGTGGATCGGGAGCTCGTCTAGTGCGCTGGCTCATTCGCTTGCTGGCTTGGCTGCTGGGGTTGGCGCTGGTGGCCACAGCCGGTCTGTGGGTGCTGGGTCAGACCATTGGGAGCTCCGTTTATCTCGATGCCAAAGCCCGTCAGGCACATGTGGCTGACGCAGTGGCTGCCGGACTGCCCGGCCTTTTGGCGGCCTCCACCGAGACGCCGAGTGATACCAAGGTGATCTTGCAGGAGGCGATTACGCCGGTGTTTGTGCAGGATCAGTTGGATGCGGTCTTGCCACAATTGGAGCAGTATTATCAAACGAATGGCATTGCGCCAAAGCTTGATCTGAGCAGTTTGCAAGATCGAATTACCGCGGCGGGGTATGAAGTACCCGAGGAACTAGCGCCAACGCTGCAACGGCCCATTCCGGTAACTGCTGGCCGCCTTGACGGCCCACTTAAGGCTACCGTGCAGACGCTTCAGCAGTGGGGTTGGGTGGCGCCGGTGGCGGCCGTGGTGCTCATCGGCGTTATTCTCACGCTAGCTCGGACTCGCCGCTGGATTGTGCTGGCGGGCGCAGCTTTCTCGGCTGCTCTCGAGACGGCACTCCTGGCCGGTACGGCGCACCTTTTGCCATCATTTGTATTCTCAACGCTGGATACTTCGGCAGCCAAGCCACTGGCAGTACCGGTACGCGATTATTTGGCGGCTATTGCTAGCGACCAGACGCGCTGGCTCCTTATGATTGCGGCTGGTCTGGCCGGGGCTACACTCGTGTGCTTGGCTATTCATGGCTTACTGCATGTGCGCCACCGGTTTGGCCGAAAAACCGAACCGCCTGTGCCGCCTGCTCCTACCCGGCCGATCTCGACATTGAATTAACAATATGATTTAATACCTTTCAACTTCGACTCCGGACGGTCCGGCGAAGGCTGAACCTACCCGTTACCAAGAGAGGGGTGCCACAATGACCCACCCACTGAGTGAGCCCCTGGACTTCGACGGTGACCCGTTGCTGAGGCCAGGTCCGCGCCGGGCGCGTTTTGAGGCCTTGTCCGAGGCGACGATTCTGGCGGGCAGTCATTCTGTTAGCCTCGTGGCCCAGCGCCTTGGCATATCCCGTCGGGAAGTTCGGACGCGTATTGCCGGCAGCCGGTTGCTGGGAATCAAGCGGGACCGCGAATTGGTGTTGCCAGCCTTCCAGTTTACACTGCAGGGTCTCCTGCCGGGTCTGGAAGAGGTGCTGGCAGCGGCCCGGCCGACTGGCCTGCATCCGGTGAGCCTCATCAACTTCCTGCGTCGCCCTACCTATTATCTGAGCTGTGCCGACCAGCCGCTGAGCCCCATCGAATGGCTCATGAATGGCGGCGAGGTCGAACGAGTGGTGCCACTGGTGCGTGCGCTAGGCCAGACCATTTAACAGCTTGCCGGCAATCCGGCCCTTGGTTTCAAGGGCCGGATTTTCTTATCTGATGGTTGGCTCGTAAGCCTGGTCGTGATACCATGACCAGGTTAGGAACCCGATTGCCATGGCCAAATTCTTCGTTACCACTCCCATCTATTATATCAATGACAAACCACATATTGGTCACGCCTACTCCACGTTCGCGGCCGATGTTGTGGCGCGCTACCATCGTCAAAAGGGCGAGGAGGTGCTGTTCTCGGCCGGCGTGGATGAAAATTCGCAGAAAACCGTCCAGGCGGCCGAAGCTGCCGGCAAGTCATTGGCCGACTACACCAAAGATATGTCAGACATCTGGGAGTCTACCTGGCGCCGGGCTGGCGTGAGCAATGATGCGTTTATTCGTACCACCACGCCAGAACACAAGGCAGCAGTTTATGAACTGATCAAGCGGGTGCGGGCCAAGGATGATATCTATAAGGGCACTTACGAGGGCTACTATTGCGTGGGTTGCGAGGAATTTAAGAAAGAGGATGAGCTGCTTGAGGGCAAGCTTTGTCCTATCCACAAGAAGCCAGTCGATCTCATTAAAGAAGACAACTATTTCTTTAAGCTCAGCAAATACCAGCAGCCGTTGCTCGATTATATTAAGGAGCATCCTGAGTTTATCCAGCCCGAGTCGCGCCGCAATGAGGTGGTGGCGTTTATTGAGCGCGGGCTCCACGACTTTTCGGTATCGCGTTCAACGCAAAAATGGGGTATCCCTTGGCCGGATGACAAGGATCAAGTGGTGTACGTCTGGTTTGATGCGTTGGTTAACTACCTGACGGCTGCCGGTTTTCCCAAGGCCTCTTTTGCGGAAAAATGGCCGGCCGATCTGCACATTGTGGGCAAGGACATTATTAAGTTTCACTGTATTTACTGGCCAGCCATGCTGATGAGTGCCGGCCTACCGCTACCCCGGCAGGTGTTTGCGCACGGATTCTTTACGATTGATGGTCAGAAGATTAGTAAATCGCTTGGAAATGCCATCGACCCCGTGGAGCTGGCGGGTAACTTTGGCATTGACGCCCTGCGCTACTACCTCCTCAGTGAATTTGCTTTTGGCGCCGACGGTGAGTTCAGTCGTACCAGGTTCGAGACGATCTATAATTCCGACCTGGCCAATGACTTGGGCAACCTCGTGCAGCGGGTGGCGGTGATGATTACGCGCTACCTGGACGGCACCATCGGGGAGCTACCGCCGCACTCGCATGACATTACGCCCTACGAAGAGGCGATGGCTGAGCTTCGGTTCGACCGTGCCCTGGGCGAAGTATGGCTGCTCATTCGGGGTCTCAACCAGTACCTCGAAGAAGAGAAGCCCTGGCAGTTGGCCAAGAACGATACTACCCAGCTGGCCGAGGTGCTGCACCACGCAGTGAGTGACTTGGTGCAGATTGCCACCCTGCTAATGCCGTTTGTGCCCGGGACAGCCAAGAAGATTGCTGATACCTTTGCGGCTGGTCGGGTCCATGCTGAAGTAGGTTTGCTCTTTCCTAAGCCAGAAACCATCGAGAAGACCGAGTTTACGATTGGAGCCTAGTGGCTACTTGCGAGATCTGCGAGGTGCTGCAGCAGTCTGAATCGCGGCTGCTGGAGACAAAACATTGGCTCGTCACCCTGGCCGAAGACCAGGCCTATCTGGGCCGGGTTTACGTGACGGCGCGGCAGCACTGGTCTAGCCTGGGCATACTGCCGGCTGAGGCCTGGCTGGAGTCGCAGCAGGTCATAGGTCGCTATGAGGAGGCAGTGCGGCAGGCCTTTGGCGCCGACAACGTTAACTGGTGCTGCCTGCTCAATAACGCTTTCCAGGCGTCGATGCCGCGGCCGCACGTGCATTGGCATGGCCGGCCACGCTATGCCGAGCCGGTCTGGCTCGAGGGCGTCAAGTTTACCGACCCTGAACACGGCCACCACTACGATCGAGCCCGGCATCAGCTGGTCGATGATGGACTGCGCCGTGAGATCGAGACAACTCTTCGGGAGTACCTGTAATAAAGGCCCCTCCGCGCCAGCGCGCGGAGGGGCCAAACCATTGCATAAGGCCATACAAAAGTATTTTTTGAGCAGTTGTGTAAAAGTCCGAGGAAATAGCCTCAGTTTGGCATTGTGTTTGACATAAGCACTAACCGATCGCTATATTCAGATATACAT
>JARIHM010000121.1 GCA_029288275.1 Candidatus Saccharimonadota bacterium
GACTAGTCGTCGGCAGCGTCAGATGTGTATAAGAGACAGGCTCTAGATGATAGCCGTAAGATTATCACCCAGCTTCAAAACCTCAAGACGGCTACCCCCACGCCTTCGCCCTCGGCCAGTGCCAGCCCTCGTCCCGCTGCTAGTCCAGCCGCTCACTAAAAGAAAAAGGGGACCGGCGCTTACGCAGCCGGCCCACCCCTGCGGCCTGTGGCCAAGCGGTAAATAAGTAGCACCAATGCCACTAGGAGCAGCAGGTGAATCAGACTGCCTCCAATATGGCCGATCAGCCCAATAATCCACAAGATCACTAGAATTACCATCAAGCTATAGAGCATTCTCGCCTCCGTTTTTATGTGTGCGATGCATTATGAACCGATTATTTGGAGCTGCCATTGGGCAAAGTGCTAATCAAAAGCGTAACCTCCGGCCAAACGTTGTTTGGCCGGAGGTGGGATTATCGCATCAAGAACGGCACTAATTTGCAGATGTGATCGGAGAGCCGCTGCATGATGTCGTGCTCGAGCGCTGTTGGTATCCGGAGCCTTAATTCGGATCGACCGCGGCCCGTGAGCTGGGCCTGGGCTGGCATTGCCTCCAGCCGAAATGGGTGCCAGATCCATAGGCTCCCAGACTGGTCGTCTTCTCGGGTAACGGCCAGCTGTTGTAGACAGCCACAGCGGTAGCCATCCCGGGCCATAGCCTGGTTGCCTTCTACAATCTGGGCCAGCAGCCAATCCCGCATATCATCGGGAAAAAATGAGCTTGTGAGCTGCTTAAGGTGCCGCCGGACCAGTGCCTCAAGCTGAGCGCGATGCAGTTGCGCTACTAGGCGTCCGGCGCTATCGCGCTCCAGCATCACCGGTGTGGTACAGCCGGCAAAGGTGATGTCGAGCGCACAATGGGCTTTGTGACGGGGCTCGTGGGCAATGGCGTAGAGGATATCAGCCGTCAGTAGGGTAAGTTCGGCCGTGCTCGTCATGAGCTTGAGGTGCCTTCCTGTCTGAACGGACAGAAGTACTTTTAGGCTAACGTAGATACCTGGCAGGGTAAAGCAAATCCGCGCATCCCGAAACTTTAGCACTCTTGACGAGGGAGTGCTAATATCGTACCGTAAATCTATCATGACACCGCGCCAAGAACAAATCCTCCAGGCCATTGTTGAGCTCTATGCCGAGACGGCCGAGCCGGTGGGGTCGTTGGCTCTCTGCCAACAATTCGAGATGAGCAGCGCTACCATTCGGGCCGAAATGGCCGAGCTGGAGCGCCAGGGTTACATTATGCAGCCACATATCTCGGCCGGACGCGTGCCTACGGATAGGGGCTATCGTTTTTACGTTAATGGTCTGGGCGATCGCCCGGCCGACCGCCGCACCGAGCAGGCATTGGCCCGCCGTATCAAGAGCGCTGGCGAGGTGGAGCAGGCTATCAAGAGCGCTGTGGAGAGCCTGGCCCACGTGACGCACAACTTAGGCCTAGGCACCATCGGTCGCAATCTGTACCTCAGCGGTATGGCCAGCCTCTTCCAACATCCGGAGTTTTACGGCGGCCAGCAGGCTTACGAGGTGGCACGACTGCTCGATAGTCTTGAGGAATGGCTTGCTGAAGCCGCGCCAAACGACCCGATCAGCGTCTACATTGGCCACGAGAATCCGATCGGCCGTTCGAGCGGCGCCACGCTCATCATTAGCCGCTTCGAATCACCCTACAGCGATCGCAGTTACATTGGCGTGCTCGGTCCCACGCGCCAGAACTACGGCCCGGTTATTGGCCTGGTGGAGTACACCGGCCGTCTTCTGGCAGAGTCTATAAATTAGTGTTATTATAACGTATTCCATTTCGCCCAATCGAAGGGAAGAACCGTGACCCAGGAAACGACCAGGGTGCTCCACAAGGAGCTGAGTGATGGTATGTCCGAGATCGTTGGCTGCACTATCGATGTGCTTCAAGGTCAGGTGGCGGTCAGTTCAACGCTCCACCGCCTGGACCGACAAGGGCAACTCCAGCGCTTGGCCGCCGATCCGTCCTACCAGATCGAACCTCGCTGCTTCGGCAACTGGATCACTGAGGTGGTTCGGCAGGACGATGGTCTGTGGCTCAAGCTCACCAACTCCGAGGACCCGGAGGCCGTCGAACGGCTCAAGGCCGTGATGGGCCGGCTCGGTGATGCCATCGAAGACCGCAGGGTGGCCGCCGACCTCCTGGACTACCCGCCGCACCTGCCCACCGACGAGCTGTGGCTCTATCTGTGGCCGACCTCCTGATCTCAGACGACAGCTTCATTCGTCCATCTCGCCCGTCTCCATCCCGGAGGCGGGCCTTTGCTTTGGCACTGTTGACGGCCGAGTGCTAGTCTCGGTATCCTAAAGACGAATAAGGAGTCCCGGCATGGCCAAAGACAAGCATCAGGACCAACCCGAAGCCGTCGACGAGCGCGTTGAGGAGCTCACGGCCGACCTTCAGCGGGTGCAAGCCGAATTTCTCAATTACAAGCGCCGCGCCGAAGAAGAAAAAGCTGGCGTCATCGACTTTGCCAAAACCAAAGTCGTGCGCGAGTTCCTGACCGTGCGTGATGCCTTTGACCAAGAAGCGGCTCACCGGCCCAAGGATGTCGACCCCAAATGGGCGGCGGCCATCGACGCCATCCGGGCGCAATTTGACACCGTATTTAAGAACCTGGGTGTGGAGCGCTTTGAGAGCGCCGGCCAGCCGTTCGATCCCCACCGCCACAACGCCGTCATGATGGACGATAGCGAGGGCGAGCACGAGATCGTGACCGAGGAGCTCCAGCCGGGCTATCAGCAGGGAGAAACTGTACTCCGCCCGGCACTAGTCAAAGTAGGCCGCACCAACGAAAAGCGGCCAGAGTAGCAGGGGATACCTGCCACTCTGACCTGGGGTGTGGGCGAGTGATCTACTTCTAGATCTTCTTTACGCGATTGATTGTGATTGTCGCGTACGGATTCGCCTTACGTGCCTGTTCCTTGCTTGACGCTTTGAGGATGCAGTGACACCGATCGACTTCTCCGGCTTGCCGGGCGTGGTGAAGAAGACAAGATAGCGGGCCATTGAGTTAGCTCCATCCTAGGAGTTGGGTGGACTGAACGCCGTATACAATAGCATTTATTCATAAATAAGTCAATATAAAGATAATAAGAACCGGAACAGCAAGTTACTGCCGTTCCGGCTGGTGTTTTCGGGGGATGTCGCTTAGGGGTAGGACCTAGACTACTCGGTAGCGACTATATCGAATAATGGTGTACGTGACATCTCGGCCCAACTCCTGGCGCAGCTTTTTCTAGACGGCAGAGACTATCCCTCTCCGACAATCCTGCCGGGGCCTATTTTCTTGACTGTTGTATTTCGAGCTTTAGCGAGTCGCTCAGCCTCTTGCCGGGCCGCGCGCTTTGTTGCGGCTGTAATAATGGTGAGCTTGTTGTTTGCGAATGTGACTTTGTAGTCTTTCATAGGCTCCTCTAACTGAGCTCCGCGGCTGGGCCTTCGTAGTATAACACCGGGGTGGAAGGACCATAATAATTAGCACTCTTGACGTGTGAGTGCTAATTTCTTACCATAGAATCATCATTAGCACACACCGCAAGTGAGTGCTAACATAGCTTTTAGAAGGAGAATTTATTCATGGGTAAAATCATCGGTATTGACCTGGGTACGACCAACTCAGCCATGGCTGTAATGGAAGGTGGCCAGCCGGCGATTATCGCCAACGCTGAGGGTAACCGCACCACGCCGTCGATCGTGGCTACGAGCAAAAGCGGCGAGCGGCTGGTGGGCCAGGTGGCTAAGCGCCAGGCAGTTATCAATCCGGACAACACTATCTTTGAGGTTAAACGGCTGATCGGCCGCAAGGCCTCTGATGCTGAGGTAAAGCGCGACGAAAAGCTGATGCCATACCAGATTGTAGAAGACGGTCAGGCTGTGAAGGTGAAGATGGGCGACAAGAACTACACGCCCGAAGAGATCTCAGCCATGATTCTGAGCAAGCTCAAGGCCGATGCTGAGGCCTTCCTGGGCGGCCCGGTCACCGAAGCGGTGATCACTGTGCCGGCCTACTTTAACGACGCGCAACGCCAGGCCACTAAGGATGCTGGCAAGATTGCTGGCCTTGAGGTGAAGCGCATTATTAACGAGCCGACAGCGGCCGCATTGGCTTACGGTCTCGACAAAAAGGCCGAAGAGAAGATCGTAGTCTACGACTTGGGTGGCGGTACGTTTGACGTGAGCGTGCTCGAGCTGGGCGACGGTGTGTTTGAGGTGAAGAGCACCAACGGTGACACGCACCTGGGCGGCGCCGACTTCGACCAGGCCATCATGGCGCACCTGATTGATGAGTTTAAAAAGGCCGAGGGCATGGACCTGAGCGCCGATAAGGCCGCCGTACAGCGCCTCAAGGAAGCAGCCGAAAAGGCCAAGATCGAGCTGTCGACCACAACCGAGAGCGAGATCAACCTGCCGTTTATTACGGCTGACGCCTCTGGCCCCAAGCACTTTACCTATACGCTGACGCGTGCCAAGCTGGAGAGCCTGGTGGCTGATCTGGTCGATCGCACGGCTGGTCCGTGCCAGGCGGCCCTTAAGGACGCCGGCCTGAGCGCCAGCGACATTAACGAAGTCGTGCTTGTGGGTGGCATGACCCGCATGCCGGCCGTGCAGGCTAAGGTTGAGCAGATCTTTGGCAAGAAGCCGCTTCAGGGCGTGAACCCCGATGAGGTGGTGGCTGTGGGCGCCGCAGTGCAGGGCGGCGTGCTGGCTGGTGATGTAAAGGACGTGCTGCTGCTCGACGTCACTCCGCTGAGCCTGGGTCTGGAGACCATGGGCGGCGTGATGACCCGGCTGATTGAGCGCAACACCACCATCCCGACAAGCAAGAGCCAGGTGTTTAGTACGGCAGCTGACTCGCAGACCCAGGTCGAAATTAATGTGCTCCAAGGCGAGCGCGAGTTTGCCAATGATAACAAGAGCCTGGGTCGCTTCATCCTCGATGGCATTGCGCCGGCCC
>JARIHM010000043.1 GCA_029288275.1 Candidatus Saccharimonadota bacterium
TTTTTTTGTGAGCCTCTTTACGATCCGGTGCCCATCATTTAGCCTAAAAGCCTGGTCTTCACTTCACGGATGAATGGAGCATCCATGCCGGAGCAAGTGCTTGTTATTTCCTTCCGACTTACAAGTGATGAGCTTAGCGCAATTAAGCAATATCCGGATCGCTCTCTCACGGCCAATCTTGCCCCTTCGAGGCCGGGCGAGGTAGCACGTGCGTTCAGGAAGAGGGTTAATACGTGGAAGCGCAAGCACCAGGGCGTCTCGAACGTGGCAGTTAGGGGTCACGTGTATAGCAGGAAAGGCAAAATAGTGACCTGTGAGGTTACTTTTAGCTATTCCCAGCGGGCATAGCCCGCTGCCCCTCCACTAGGTTTGGTGGAGGGGCGTCTTTACAGGTAATACAAATGCCCTTCTGGGCGCCCGGAATGGGCGCTCAGAAGGGCAGAGCGACTAGGCCGCTTGGTGGTGGATCAGTGATCGGAGTGCCGCGAGCAGCTCCGCGCGGTTGCCGTCATCGCAGGTCACGATGGTCCGCTGCACTTCGACATCGACCTCGTTCCAGTGGTGGATCACCAGGTCGGTATTGGAGTCATCGAGCTCGAGGCGGCGGGAGCCTTGCTGCCGGCTGAGCCACTCGAGGAACGACTCCAGGTCGCATTCAGTGGCCTCGCCGGCCGACAGTGTTTCTGCTCCCCCGGTTCTGTGGTAGGTTGCCCAGGTGCAGCAGCGTTCTGTGACGATCAACTCCATGTTCATCAACTCCCTCTGGTGCGAACACGAATGTTTATGTAATTATATAACATTTTAAATATAATTACAATATATAGCATTGCGCTTACGGTTAGATTAAGGCACTATGCATACATGAACACCATTCAGCTTGAGCGGGTAGAAAAGCAATTTGGAGCCTTTCGAGCGCTAAATGGCTTGAGCCTGCGCGTACAGCAGGGCGAGCTCTATGGTTTGATCGGGCCTAATGGAGCTGGCAAAAGTACGGCTATCAAGATTATGGTGGGCCTGCAGCGGGCTACCGGTGGTACGGCTAAGGTGCTTGGTTACGGACCGCAAGACCCGCAAGTACGTGGCCTGCTCGGCTATATGCCACAGGAAACTGCGCTGTATCCTGATTTAACGGTAACCGAGAATCTGGATTTATTTGGCCGCTTATACGGCATAGAGAAGGAAGAGCGGCAACGGCGCATTGCCGAGCTGTTGGGTCTGGTGAATTTGAGTGATTGGGCTGCTACTGTGGTGACGAACTTGTCTGGCGGCATGCAGCATCGAACCTCGCTGGCGGTGGCGCTCCTGGCGCGGCCCAAGCTGCTCATTCTAGATGAGCCGACCGTAGGCGTGGACCCGGAGCTGCGAGCCTCATTTTGGGCGCATTTTGATCGTTTGCGCCAGGAGGGCACCACCATTCTTATCACCACGCATTACATGGATGAGGCTCTGCGCTGTGAGCGGGTGGGGCTTATCAATCACGGCCAGCTGGTGGCAGAAGGCACGCCGGCCGAACTGATGAAGCAGGTAAAGGTGCAAACACTCGAAGAAGCCTTTTTGGCCTTTGCAGGGCGAAATAAAGCCAACACCGAGGTATCTGCATGACGCTCCGCCGGACCCTTGCCATTGCACGCAAGCAGTTTCTGACCCTACGTCATGACAAACGCACGCTGGCACTCATGCTGGTAGCACCAGTCATGGCGATGTTAATCTTTGGCTTTGCCTTCGGCAGCAGTGCCAAGCACGTGCCGGTGGTAGTAGTAAATGAAGATCGGGGCGCCACGGCTGGTAAAATCGTGGACGCGCTCGATCACGATGTGCTTGCTATCGCCACGAGTAGTGACCTGGCTGGGGCCAAAGCGGCCGTAGACCGCGGTGACAAGGTGGCGGTATTGTACTTTGCGCCTGGTTTTACGGCCGATGCCTCGCCGCAGACTCACCTGCAAATGGTGCCGGGCAAGGCGCCGGCTGTGCAGGTGTTGCCGCCTAAGGGCGCCCACGCCCAGCTCTATGTTGATACCACCAACCAGGAGCTGGCTGGCGTGGTGATGGCACAGCTGCCGGCTGCGGCTGGTAAGCTGGCAGCGGCCGCCGGTCAAAAGTCGCCCATCAATTTTGATAACCAATATGCCTTTACAAGAGCCAAGAATGCCACTACCACGGACTCACTCGTGCCTGGTATCATCGCTTTTGCCATCACCGTTTTTACAACATTGCTAACGTTACTGGCTTTTGTAGGCGAGCGTACCTCGGGCACGCTGGACCGGCTGCGCGTCACGCCGGCTACCGAGGCGGAGATCGTGCTCGGCTACGAGCTCGCTTTTGGTGTGATCGCCGCAGTGCAGGGCGGTTTGCTCCTGACGGTGGCGTTGCTGGTGTACCACGTACTGATCGTAGGGCCGCTCGCTGTGGCAGCTCTGGTAGTGGTGCTCACGGCCATTGACGCGCAGGCCATTGGCATTGTGGTATCGGCCGCGGCCCGGCGCGAGAGCCAGGCGGTACAGTTTATTCCGTTTATTATCTTTCCGACATTCTTGCTTTCGGGCATTTTTGTGGCTCTGTCGAGCCTGCCGGATTGGTTGCGGCCGTTCTCGTACTTGTTGCCCCCGACCTGGGCCATCCAGGCACTGCGCGATGTATTGCTGCGAGGTTGGGGTCTCGATCACGTTTGGCCGCAGATATTGGTGCTACTGGGCTTTGCGATCATTTTTACCACCGGCGCTATTGTAGGCCTGAAACGCTCACGAGCTTAGATTGATTAGGCATGCCAAAGCCCCGTCAGTTGCCTGACGGGGCTTAATTTAGCAGACGTTTGCCTTTTCCTCATTAGAAACGGCGCGGCTCAGAAGCGCCCCGGACAGTTGGTGGCTGGCACCGTCTGTCTGCGAGTAGAACGACACCTCAACCAGGTGGTTATGGGCAGTGAGGGCAGCGACTGAGATTTGCCAGGCGCCCGAGCTGTCATCGTGCTCAAAGCGCGCTCCGGGCGCCTGGCAAATCTCAGTCGCTGCCCTCACTGCCCATAACCACCTGGTTGAGGTGTCGTTCTACTCGCAGACAGA
>JARIHM010000143.1 GCA_029288275.1 Candidatus Saccharimonadota bacterium
GGATGCCCGAGGGATTCTTATGTACACTCAGATCCAGCCCAACCGGCAAATGCTCCTGGCTGACGGCAATATTCTTGCCGCCTGGCGCCTTAATCGAGAAAATAAGCACCTCACCCTGGCGCGTAAATGAGCTCCGATCTACACTGTATCCCGCTGGCAAATGCGCCGGATAATACAGCCCGAAATTCAGCCCCTTGCTCATGGCCGGCGGAATTGGCGCCTGGACCGCCCGCCACCATAGCACCCCGCCGAGCCCGCCTAATGCCACTACAGCCACCGCTACCATGGTCCACCAACGACGTGACCAACCATCATAGCTCTGTATGCGGTCCACAATATGCCGCTTAAGAAGCACTGCTCGTTCTTGCATAGAGACATTTTAGCACTTCACGCTCCTGGGAATGTAGGACCTTTACAAAGGTATTTTTATGCTTCATGATGAAGATTGAAAATAAACATAAGCAATATAGAGGAAGGCATGCCTAGAGCCACCAAATCTCCGGGGCGACGAACTAAAACCAGTCGTAGCCCTCGTACGCGCACCCGACGCAAGTCGAAATCATTATTAAGTCAATTAGGCGCCATTGCGCTGTTTCGCCCGCTCAAGTTAAGTCGCACGCAAGCGATACTAGCAGCGGGCGCTGTTGCAGTAGTGGGCATTGCGGTTATTGCCTATAGTTTTGCGGCTTCGAGCTACTCGTTCTGGAGCACTACTACCAATCCTAGCAAGGTGGCTACCGATGCCCAAGCCACCGAGGTGGGCCTCAAGTTCTACCCCGACAGTAACGGCACCATTGATGCTGTTCGTTTCTACAAGGCTAAGACCAATACTGGCGTTCACACCGGAACACTCTGGAGCAGCAGCGGCCAACAGCTTGCCACGGTCACCTTCACGAGTGAAACAGCCTCCGGTTGGCAAACCGCTAAGTTCGCTAGCCCGGTTAAGGTTACCGCCAATACTAATTACGTTATCTCGTACCACACCAATGCCGGCCACTATTCAATCGACAATAATTACTTTGGTATTGGCCGCAACAGGGGCCCACTGCACGCCCCGGCCAGCACCTCTAGCAGTCCAAACGGTGTTTACATCCACAATGGCACCAGTGCCTTCCCGACTACGGGCAAGCAAGCCACCAATTTCTGGGTTGATGTAGTCTTTACGCCCGACACCACTCCTACCCCTAGCATCACCCCAACGCCCACGTCTTCAGCCACTCCGACCCCTCCGCCCATTACTGGCGTGAGCTCCTGCCCGCTGCCGGCCTATCCCAGCCCCGCCTGTGTTGGTCGTCCTTCAAGCCTGGGCACTACCTATAGCCTAGACTTGGCCGATGGCTATACCATCACCACCGATGGCACCGTAGCTGATAACTGGCATGTGAAAGGTGTCCTAGTTGTTCACGCTAAGAACGTCGTCATCAAGAACAGCCAGATTGATAAAACAGTCTACAACGACGACAGCGTTCCTTCGTCCTACACCATTATGGACTCAAACGTAGGTCCCTCCCCGATCAAAGATGCAACAACTGGCGCCCTGACTCTTACGGATTCGAGCGGTAACCGCTTATGCAATAGCGGTGGTCTGCCAAGTCTGAATGGTCACGACATTACCGCCGCGCGCGTGTATCTCTACGGCAACCAGGATGGCATCGATCCCGGCGCTAGCAATGTCAACGTCACCGACTCGTTGATCCAGCCGTGCTTCCTGCCCGGCGGCGTAGACGGCTACCACTCCGATGGGGTGCAGGATCAGTGTGGTGGTCCGTGCGGCAACTTTACCTTCATCCACAACACCTTTGACTCACGAGCCTACTACAACGGCACGCCCACCGGCAACTCCGCTGTTTACCTAGGTTCGCCCTATAACGGCACCGGCAACAACGCCTATGGAATCACCTTCAGGAACAATATGTTCATGGGCGGCGGCTATACCCACGAATTGCTATGGGACAATGTGGGCGACAAGTCCAACTGGATCTTCGACAGTAACGTTTGGGCTGACGGCACCTGGACCTACGGACCAGTTGATGCTGAAAATACCTGTAGCCACATGACATGGACCAACAACTCAATTGTGACGATTGATACTAACTACAACGTCACCGCCACCGTCAAACCCCTAGGCTGTATTAACTAACAAGCCTTAGAAAGGTAAAGGCCGGACCATTGGTCCGGCCTTTTGTTGTGTCTGCCACAGAGAAAGTCGCCTGTGCGCCAAGAAGGCGCACAGGCGACGAGTAGAGCGAGGCGGACCGGCAGCGATCAGCTGTCGCGGTTACGGTTGACGCGGATGCCTCTCATACTAATCACCCCCTCGGAAGGTACGATAAGATTATTAAATATAGCATAAATGCTTTGGTATTGCAAGGAAAGAGGCCGGCGGAGCTGACTCTTAAACGCCAAAAACCTGCCTTTTGGGCAGGTTTTTGAATAATCCGGCACCGTGCTACTTTCCCCCAGAGGAGTATCATCGCCGCAGCGGGTCTTAACGGTGGTGTTCGGGATGGGAACCTGTGTATCCCCCGCGCTAAAAGCACCGGGACCGCCGGAGTAATGTGCGCTCCCCGAACTGTCTCTTATACA
>JARIHM010000159.1 GCA_029288275.1 Candidatus Saccharimonadota bacterium
AGATGCAGCGTAGTCTCGTGGGCTCGGAGATGTGTATAAGAGACAGGAGTTGGCTCTGGCCGTCCAAAACGGTAATGTCGTTCACGCCTTTTTGATAGGGGAAACGGCGCCTCAGCTCGAAAAGGCCCTGCGGCAGGTTGGGTTCGATCATCTCACGATCGGCAAAGATGACCTAGCCGAGATCGTGGAGACCTGCTATCGTATCGCTGAACGGGGTGATGTGGTGCTCTTATCACCAGCCTGTGCTTCTTTTGGGTTATTCCAAAACTACAAACAGCGGGGCGAGATCTTTCAAAATGCGGTGCGCGCCCTGCCGTCTCATCACTAAACAGGACCGACTGCATGAAGCATACTGTGACGGAACATAAGCTGGCGAGTGGCGCCCAGGGGCTCATTGTTAACGTGCCCGGGACCGAGGTGGCCAATATTTTGGTGCGATTTAACTCGGGTTATCAATTCGCCGACCAGCGTCGCTATGAGGTACCCCATGTTATGGAGCATATGCTAGCGAATGTGACGCAGAAGTATCCGGCGTCAAACCAATTTAGCATTGAGGCGCAAAAGAATGGCGCCTATGTGAATGCCTACACCGGACCGAGCTTTAACGGCTACGTCTATGAATGTGCTGCTTTCGAGCTTGATCGCATCCTCGATCTCTTGGAAGAGCAGTTGGTGCGACCGTTGTTTACGCCCGAGGCATTGGCTGGTGAACTAGGCAATGTGCGCGAGGAATTGACGCGCAATACGACCCAGCACGGTTCTGTCTGCAGCATCCGGCTAGGTGAAGCGGCTTTTCCGGGCCGGGTTATGGACTTTGAGAAGCGTCTGACGCAGCTGGGCGACATTACTGCCGATCACCTGCAGGCTCACTACAATCGTACGCATACGGCGGCCAATGCCCGGTTCTTTGTAGCTGGTTCCTTTGCCGATGGGGGACGGGCGATCGTGGAGCGGCTGGAACGGTTATTTGCACAGCTGCCTACGGGCGAACGGCTGGAACGCAATGCCGACATTGGTCTAAATGTAGGGCGGCCTATTGTGATACCGCGCGACATCAAGCAGCTATATTACTGCTTTGACATGTATTTGGGCGAGTTAACCGAGGATGAGCGCCGGGCCAAAAGTCTGCTGCGGTTGGTGCTCCTGGGCGGTAAGGCTTCGCGTGTGTACGGTGCAGCGCGGCGCCACGGTTGGGCCTATCATGTGAGCGGCGGGGGGCATGCTGAAAAAGGTAATAGTTCATTCGGTTTTAGTGGCTATGTGACGCCGACAAACGCTATTGATTTATTTACGCTTATGGCCGATGAGTTGCGCCATGTAGCAGCTGGTCGCGTAACCGAGACCGAGCTCACGGCGGCCAAGAACCTGGGCATCGGTTCAACCACGCGCTCACATCAAACTGCGGCCGATATCCTCGATTGGTATGTCGGCCCGTACGACAACGAAGACAAGATCATCGATTTTGCCGGTGAGATGGACCGGTTGCGGGCCATACCGGCTCGTGCCGTAGCGGCTGTGGCGCAGAAGATCCTGGACGGTCGTCGTTCGGGCCTGAGTCTGGTGGGTGATGTGGACGACACAACTGGTCATGCTTACGCTGAAATTTTTGCCCGTTTATATACTTAAGCAAAATTGACATTAGCCTCAAAATATGATATGTTTACAGATCGTGCCCGCACTGGGTGCTGATCCTTGATAAGTTGGATAGTCATAGGTCATGTAAATGACCCAAAAACCAACATCTTAGTATCCCTGGTGGGCAGCGTGATGCTGCTGGTGCGTGTGCCCGGCGGTAGCTCGCTGTCCATGAGACAGATACTCCAAAACCAAATACCCATTCGCCCAAAACGGGCCCTACATGCCCGGGAGGGCAGACGGATGACAGACACGAACGCGAGCAATTCGCTGGAGGGCTTGGACGCCAAGACCGCTGGCAGCATTGCTCGGGGCTTGAACCAGACGGCCCACCGGCTGACGGACCTGGTGGCGATCTTTGGTGGCAGCGATGCCCTCTCTGACCGCAACAATCCGACGCCCGGTGGGAACCAGGCTGGTGTCCTTGGCCAGATGGTTAGCGAGCTGATCGCGGCGCTCGATCGCAACACGCGGTCGAGTGACCGGCTGAGTATCCTCCTGGAGGACACGATCCGGCGGGCGGAGGCCGACGAACCGTACGGCACCGTTCCCGCTGGAGCGGGGGTCGAGATCTTTCCCGGCGTGGACCACCGGCTCTTTGAGCTGGCGATGCAGAAGCTGGGAAAGACTCAGAGCTCCATCTTTCTGGACAACATGAAGAAGTACATCCGCTTTATCCCCGGAAAGACCAGTATGGTCGAAGAAGACCTTCTGGCCCAGACGGGGGATAAGCTGGCGGCTCTGCGCGCGTTGATCGCGGCGCTGATCGTCGAGGGGTTGACGTACTACTTGCAGTTCGAGAGCCAGGATGGCAGGCTGCAGGGTCAGCTGACCGATCTGCAAGCCGGGGAGGCTGAGCGGTACGCTCACGACATTCGCCGGCGCGCCGAGGAGGAATACCCCGTCACGCTTTCGAATGAGGCGCTGGAAGCCGCTGCCCGACACGCCATCGAGTCGTTCAACTCCTGAAGGAGGGAAGTGTCATGTCTAAGGGTTTTCTGAGCGGAGCGACGGTCGGCGGCGGTTCCACGCCGCCGACCTCGCCGCCTACGTCAATCCCTCCGTCGACACCGCCGACCGTCACGGCCCCGCCTCCTGCTTCGGGATGGAGGGGTCGGGCGGCCGACTGGATGAATGCCAGTCAGCGACCGCGCTGGGCGTGGAAGCTGGCCGAGAACTGGGAGGTTGTGCCGCCCGGCTCCGTGCCGGCCGGCAAGCCTAAGGATCCCAAGACGGAGCGCCGACACGCGTTCTTCTGGGCGTTTGTCAAGGCGTTCCTGATCGTCCTCACGGTCGGTTCGGTTGCCTCGGGCATCTCCGGTCTCGTCACCATTCTGTTCACTGGTAGCCACCGGCTGCCCTCGCGCGGGTTCTTCCTGCCGGGTGGCAGCTTGGCGAGTGTCTGGTGGATTATCGGTCTGGCCGTCATCGCCGTCTGCGTTACCTTTGCCCTCGTGGCATTGGTGGGCAGCAAGCTGTCTCGGATGGTGAAGCTTCTGGTTGGTGCCTTGGCCGCATTCCTGTTCCTGGTGGCGCCCTACGCGTTGCCGGAATGGAATGAGTGGCCCTGGGTGGCCAACTGGACGGGCTACGCTATTCTGGCGTGGTTGCTGTGGCGGCTGTGGAAGTACTTCCGACCGCTGCCGGCACCGGCCCTCAAGCCGGTCCACACCAAGGAGGAGCGTAGCCGTCGAAATCGAGTGGTGTTCGTCGCTTGGGTGATCGTGGTGGCGGTGTGGTCGCTGGCCTTTGGCCAGAGCACCACACTCAGTCCGGCGACGGTCTGTGGTGGGGGAACAAATTCGGTGGCCTGCTTGCAGGACATCCGCAAGATTCCCAACCAGGTGCCGAGCATCGTGGGTACGGCCAACAGCGCTTGCGCCTTTGTGCTGTCTCACACTGATGCCCCGCAGTCGCTCAAGACGAATTGCCAGCAGGCGAGTGATCACACGATTCCCGAGCTCCAGAAGGGGTTCGGGGTGCAGTGCGAGATCGAAGCCAGGCTCGATCCGTCTGGTCAGTGCCCGAAGGTCTACCAGGAGTTCCAGAAGAACCCTCATATGGCCGACGTGCACTGACGTAGCTTCTTGAGTCTTCGTGGCTCTAGAGCTGCTTTTCCTGGGCTGGTCCGTTACAATAAGTGACGGGCCGGCCCAGGCCCCATCTTTTTGGGTTTCCAAACGAGATGAAGGGAGATGCCATTATGGCATCCAAGGTGAGGAGCGAGGTGGACCTGTCTCTTATACACATCT
>JARIHM010000171.1 GCA_029288275.1 Candidatus Saccharimonadota bacterium
TGGCCGCCAAGGCCTGGAGCGATGTGCCGAGTAGTACTAGTCCGGCTAACAGCAGCACAAACACCAGGAGCGCGTAGGACGTCTCTGGGTGCGGCCGCAATCGGCCTGTATGCCGATGAGGGCTTAATCGAGGCTTGGCAAGCATATCTGGATTTTAGCATAAGCAGCGTAAGCGTTGCTCATTCCTAGCCGAAGACCTATGATAAAGCGTAAGCATATTTGTCAAGAAAGCCCATGCCTGAAGACACTCCCCCACGAGCCGATCAGCCCGCTACAGAGCCCTCCCAGACGCCAGCCCAGGCGGATGGTATCACGCCTTCGGCGCCCCCGGCGGGCGAGACTCCGCCGCCCACCAGCTCGCCCGCGGACGCGACCCCTTCTCGCTTATCTGCCGACGCCTTGGCCGACGGCACCAAGCCTACCATCCTCACCCAGGGCGAGGCGCCCCAGCCCAAGCTCACAAAAGGACATTCTAGCCTAGCCTCGCTCTACCGCCGGGCCGATATTATGACCACCCTCTTCACCTTTGGCGGGGCCCTTTTGGCCGCACTCATTGTTCTGGGCGCCTATCTTTATATAACCCGCAGTAAAACTACTACCACCGCCCCACCGAAGGTCACTACTCTGAGCCAGGCTGATTTGACCAAACTCGGCGCTTTCTTTGCCGGCAATAGCGCCGGTAAACCAGCCGAAATCCTCACGATTACATCCTCGTCGCTCTTTAATGGCCGGGTCGGCGTCAATAATGATCTCAAGGTAACCGGCGGCTTATCAGTCGACGGCCCCACAGCGCTGAGCGCCCTCACTGTCGATAAAGCTACAACGCTCGGCATCACCCAAGTGCGCGGTCAGCTCACGGTAGCCGGCCCCATCGCTCTCCAGAGTCCGGCCATATTCTCGGCCGGAGCCAGCGTTACCGGAAATGTCACTGTATCCGGCAATGGCAGTTTTGGGGGCTCACTCTCGGCCGGACTCCTCAATATCACCAACCTCACCGTCACGGGCACTCTCAGCCTGGCCGGCCACCTAGCCATTAGCGGTCAAACCCCCGGCGTCAGCCCGGCCGATGGCGCCGGCGCCAGCGCCTCGGCCAGCGTAGACGGTAACGACTCCGCTGGTACCGTTACCATTACCACTGGCTCTCTGACAACCGGCGTGCTTAACAGCGGCGGGCTCCTAGTAAACATTACCTTCCATGCGCCCTATGGCCGAGTACCCCATATTATTATCTCGGCCGATGGCGCGAGCACCGGCTCGCTTTCACCCTACGTACAAAAAACCACCACCGGCTTCACCATTGGCACAGCCACCGGAGCCAAGGGTGGTACAGCCTACTCATTTGACTACTGGGTGGTCCAATAATCAAGGCGACAACGAGCTCCTCAGCTGCTCTAGCTCGGTCGTAGAACGCCGTACCACGCGTCGGCTCAGTCGCAGCTCCTGGCGCACTTCATCAAACTGAATATTCAGATCGTGCGCTAGCTCCTGCAACCCGTTAGCTACTGCTTCTTGAAATACCTGGAATTCTGCTCGTAGTTCATGCAGCTCTTTCGTTTCGTTCCCTGAACTCAAGGTATCTTTTGTTCGCGTCGACATATCACCCCTCCCTTATTGAGATTAATATACCGAACATTTTGCGAACATACAACCCCTAAAAATACCCTCGTCAACGGCGAGGGTATTTTTAGGCTAACCGATCTTGGTGATCTTGATCTGGCTGTAATGCTGGCGGTGACCAGTCAGACGCTTAATGCGCTTCTTGGGCTTAAACTTCAACACTTTGAGCTTGTCGCCCTTCACCTCTTCTACGACCTCGGCGGTCACTTTGACGCCGCTCACCACCGGCTGGCCCACCTTAATGGTGTCACCATCGATGGTCATAAGGGCCTCAAACTCAACTTTCTTGGCATCGCCGAGTAGCTCAACCTCGAGCACTTCGTCTTTTTTCACCAAATATTGTTTCCCGCCGGAAACGATCACTGCTTGCATGTAAGCTCCTTTTTGGCCTGGTTCTAGCAGGCGTGCTTAAAATTCTCTCGCGTAACTGCAAAATAATAACAGGTTAGGACCCAAACTGCAACTTTTGCCGCCGTACCGCGATGCTCTCCAGGAGGCCCACCGCCGCCATCGCCACCAAAAGCGATGTACCGCCATAACTCACAAAGGGCAGCGGAATACCCGTGACTGGCGCAATGCCCATATTCATGCCCACATTAATAAAAATATGGAACAGCAGCATGCTCACGATACCGGTAGCCAGAAACATCCCGAACCGATCCTGTGATCGGTGCGCAATCACGAGTCCACGCCACAACAGTACTGCAAACAGTGCTAGCAACAACACACCCCCAATGAAGCCCATCTTTTCGCTCAATACCGCAAAAATAAAGTCAGTGTGCTGGGCCAGCTGCGGCAAGAAGTTAAGCTGGCTCTGCGAACCAGCCGCCAGTCCCCGGCCAAATACCTGGCCCGAACCAATGGTAATAGTCGACTGAATCACATTGTGACCAGCACCCAGCGGATCGGCCTGGGGATTCAAGAACACCGTCAACCGGTCCTTTTGATAGGCCTTCAGATGTGCCAGCACAAATGGCAATGCTGCCGCGCTCACCAGACCCAACCCCAGCAAATATAGCTTGCGAATACGCGACACCAGCGCCATACCCAGCCACGTTGCCATCAGCACCAGTGCGGTACCGAGGTCGGGCTGGCGCATTACCAGAAGCGCTGGCACCGCCACATACACCAGCGACAGCAGCAGGTATTTGGGCCGCTCTAGCTGGTCGTAGTGATCGGCAAAAAACTTAGCCAGCACCACAATGACCACCAATTTAGCAAACTCCGAGGGCTGAAACTGAAAGAAACCCAGATTAATCCAGCGCTGAGCGCCTAGCACCGCATGTGAGGTTACGAGCACCACTACGAGCAATAGCACCATCAGGCCATAGAGCCAGGGGGTCATCTTAGTCCACATCCGATAATCGCTCCTGGCAGCCAAAATCATAAGTATGAACCCACCCACGGCAAAGATCATTTGGTGCACTACGTCGGACGAGCTGCTCAAACTGGTAGCCTTAAACGAGGTGGACCAGATCACCAGCAGCCCGATCGCCACCAAGAAGAGCGTCACGCCCACCAAGATCCAGTCGAAGTTTTTCCAGAAACGGCCTTTAAACATGCACCCATCTTATCGCATTCCAAAAACTTGGTATAATCTCTGCTATGGCCACTGCATCGCACCCATTGAATCACCTCGCTATTATTCCCGATGGCAACACCCGCTGGGCCAAGGCCAATGGGCGGACCGCCTATGAGGGCTACCGTGCCGGTATGCAGCAAGTAATCGATTTGTCACGCCACGTACGGCGGCTTGGTATCCATACGCTCACGTTCTGGGGTCTTTCTACGGAGAATTGGCGCCACCGTCCTGCCGCAGAACTGAGCTTCCTGGTGACACTCTTTATTAAGACCATCGATGACTGGCTGGAAGACGCGAATAGAGACGGTGTGCGCATCATCCACCTCGGCGCCAAAGACCGCCTGCCCAAGCGATTATTAAAGCGTATCGCCGAGGCTGAAGCTGCCACACGCGAGAATACGCGCTACATTTTTAACCTGGCGCTTGATTACGGTGGCCACGATGAACTTATGCGCGCCACGCAAGCCATGATGGCCGATGTGGCCGCCGGCCGCGTAACCGCGGAGGAGCTGAATAACCCCGAAGCGTACGCGGGCTACCTTGATACGCAGGGGCAGCCTTACCCTAATCCCGATTTTATTGTGCGGACCTCCGGTGAAGTTCGCACCAGTGGCCTTATGCCCTGGCAGTCGACCTATGCCGAGCTATACTTTGAGCCCTGTTTGTTTCCTGATTTTACGCCCGATAAGCTCGATGCGGCCATTGCCCAGTACCATCAGCGTCAGCGACGGTTTGGCGGCGGGCATTAACTGCCACGGCGAGTTTGGGGTCGGCCATCTCTTGTCCGCATACCAAAAGGAGCTACTGAAACCATTTCAGTAGCTCCTCGGCAAGAGTGTGCGGATCCTTTTAGCGCTTGATTACACCAATGTAGAGTTCAGCGCCGGCTACTTTTACCGGCACGCTGTCACGCGGGCCATCCGTGGCCAGCTCATCAGCCAAAGTTTCGGCCTTGATGATGTCGATATGAGCTGCAATGGCCGCCGCCACTTCCTGGCTATCGGTCACGAGCGCCAGCGCTACATGGTCATCGGGCTGCAGGCCAGATTCCTTGCGAGCATTCTGAATGTGCCGCACGATGTCGCGCATCAGACCCTCAGCGCGCAGTTCGGGGGTGATTTCGGTATCAAGGACTGGCTTAAGCGGAGTCTCCAGATCAACTTTCCGCCACTCCACCTCCTTAACATTCACCTCATCAGCAATGATTTGTTCATATTGGTCAGAAAGCCGACTCGATAGACTATAGGTTAACTTGTTTAATGGCTGGCGGACCTTAATCTTATGCTCACTACGGATAGCCAATCCATCTGTTACAACTGCGCGTGTCCAGACCATGGCTGCTAAAATATTTTTATCCACTAAGCCGGTCTTCGGCCAGTCGCTTAGGTGTACACTTGGAACTTCGTCCATGCCGTCGGTGAGGCCGCGCCACAATTTATCAGCTACAAACGGGCTCCATGGCGCCAAAAGTTGTGCAATCCGACAAAGCGCGTAGTGCAATGTGCTAAAAGCAGCTTCGCGGTCAGCCGCCTCGGCGTGGCGCGAGAACCGCCGGCGCGAGCGGCGCACATACCAGTTGGATAGATCATCCACCAGCTCGCGCAACGGCCGCAGCGCCCGGGCCAGTTGGTACTCGTCGGCGGCTTCGGT
>JARIHM010000176.1 GCA_029288275.1 Candidatus Saccharimonadota bacterium
CTTGCTAAACGACTCAGTGAGCAGCCCAGCGACTTTGCTGCCACCCCGCTGCGCACGTTACAGCCCTTCTGACTTTGGCTCCCGAAAGCACTTTTTCAGCGCTTTCGGGAGTTTTCTCTATTCAAACTGCCCATGCTTGACGTTCTAGGGTTGACAATTATGTAGTTATGTACTATACTATTCCGAGTCCTTGAAAAAGACCCCATTTGTAGGGTCTTTTTTCATAGGACGCGTTAGTAAACGAAAGGTATAAGAGCCACACCCTCCGTGGCCCCTATGCGTAACATCTCGCAGCTAATTGCATCTTTGATGCTGTTAGCCACTCAGGCGAACAACCCCCTGGTGGGTGCCGCCGCCTCTGCCCAGGCTTCGGCCTCGGCTCAGGTTCCATATGAGGTGACCTTACAAACCAACACGTCCGATCCGATCGTAATCACTGGCCAAAAGAAGCCCGATTACGACACCGAGGTTCTGGCACCGCTGCATGCGGCCCAGGCCGCGGCTGCCGCGAAGGCTGCGCAAGCAGCTGCGGCCGCCAAGGCTGCGGCGGCTGCTGCGAAGGCCAAGGCTCAGGCTGCTGCCCGCATTACGCTGGCTGCGGCCGCCACGCCGCCTCAGGGTGATCTGAAGAACCTAGCGTACTCCATTCTGTCGTCGCGTGCGATGGCCGATCAGTGGGGTGCCATGGACTACATCATCACCCATGAGTCCGGTTGGAACCTTTATGCGCAGAACAGTTCGGGTGCTTGTGGCTTGCCTCAGGCCTACCCGTGCTCCAAGATTACTTGGGGCGACGCTGCCTCGCAGATCAACTGGTTCATCAACTACTGTGTCGGCCGGTATGGTTCGATCAATGGCGCGTATGCCCACTGGTTGAACTACCATTCGTACTAAGTAGCTTTGAGCCAATGCAAAATCCCCTTCCCTGCGGAGGGGATTTTGTTTGTGCATTTTTCCAAGTATGGTGGATGAGTCGAGCGTTCATGGTAATTCTTATGCATCCATATCCAGACGTTCTATATTCTTGCCTGACCGAGCCTAATATACCGTCTTGGTGGCAGCTATCCACAGCCTTTGGTTGATGGTGCGCGCATTATAGCACAAGCACTAAAAGTTTACGCGCCTTATTTTGCCAAATAGTAGCGGCAAGCGTATTATCTCGAAAAAGTGTACAATTTATGCTTTAGAAAGCCTAAAATTTACTGTGAATAAGTTACGCCATTTGACAGTAATGGGGTTGAAGTCTAAGCTAAACCGGTCCGTCCTTTGCTGAAGGAGCGCAATTGGCAACGCTTTTAACTCGGATCCTCAGCGGATCTAAGGAACGCAAACTTCCCGAATTTACTGCAACATGCGTGACATCCAGCTCGACCAGCTTGTTCGAGGTTCGATTGACGGCGGCTAACAAAAAGCAACTACTCGGTAGGGCGCGGGAGGCTTGCTACAAGAAGTATGGGGGCGATTATAGCGTGACCCATCTGTTTGTAGCTAGCACAGGCGCCCTTATCTGGAAGCGCGATAAAGGCTGGTATAATTCGGTCTGCAAGGCGGTTTTTGAGTAGTATGGGTTGTGGCTGGGGTTTCCTAGCATCGCGAGGATCTCGCGCACCTCATTGCTTAGCCTGACATGATCGGTACTCTAGGCTAAGCAAGCTGAAAATTCTTTCCTAGGGAGCTCAGATGAGGTCATTGAAGAAGCTCTTGGCTCGCTCAAAACCAAGGCCGTCACGCTTCTTTGCGGTTTGCTGGGCGAGACGCCTTGGTAATTGGACCGGAGTGTACGTGATGGCTGCTAGTCGGCAGCAAGTACTAAAGAAGGCTCGGCACGCTTGTCTAAAACAACATGGCGGCAACTACGTTGTAATGGCCATTAAGACCGAGGATCAAGCAGTTACCCTCTGGACAATTCATGAGGGTTGGGGTGATGAGTCCTGCCGGGGTCTTCTCTCCTAGACTTACTCCCGTGGTTCAGGCTAGTCCTGGACCACGGTTTTTATAGGCTCGCTAATATTTCGCGTACCTCGTCGGGAGTACGCGTGTCCATAAGTCGGGCGCGCAGCTCGGCGGCGCCGGGCCAGCCATTTACGTAGATTTTGAAGAATTTCTTGAGGATCTGGAATGGCTTTTTGCTATCCTGGCTCTCATACAGATCGAGGTGGTGCTCCAAGATAGCTAGCATTTCGGTAGGCGTATGCTCGCGTGGCGCCTCATCGAAGGCAAACAGGTTATGAAAGATGCCGCGTCCGATCATAATGCCGTCAACGCCTGATTGGGTGGCCAGTTCTCGGCCGTGGGCACGGTCGCGGACGTCACCGTTGACAATGATGACAGTGTGAGGCGCCAAGCGGTCGCGCAGAGCCGGTACCTTGGCGATCTCCTCCCAGTGAGCCGGAACCTTACTCATTTCGCGAACCGTGCGGCCATGGATGGTGAGCGCGGCCAAATCCTGGGTAAGCAAAAAGCCCAACCAATCCTCGGTGATGATTTCGCGCAGCCCTAGGCGCGTTTTGACGCTCACGGGCACGTTCGGCGCGCCAGCCTTCGTGGCGGCAATGATATCGGCTACGAGCTCGGTTCGGCCGATGAGGCCGCCGCAGCAACCCCGGGCCACAATGCTCTTTTCGGGGCAGCCCATGTTGATGTCGATCCCGGCAAAGCCACCCATTTTGGCAATATCTTGCGCCGAAGCGTAGTATTTTTCGGGATCACTGCCCCAGATTTGAGCTACGAGCGGACGCGACAAGTTCGGTTCAACGCGTAAGCGTTCCAGGGTGCGCTCGCGCCCAGCCGATTGTAGACCATCGGTGGCCACAAACTCGGTGAACAGCACCTCTGGCGCGGCTGCTTCGGCTACAATCTGCCGGAACACGACATCAGTGACATCATCC
>JARIHM010000049.1 GCA_029288275.1 Candidatus Saccharimonadota bacterium
CTACAAATCAATACCCGAGCCAGCGACACCGACCGCCCAGCCACGGCATTAGCCAGACTCTGCAAAAACGGTGGCAAGAATTGGCTCGTCGGCGCCTGATAGGCCGCCACGCCCACCTGCAACGTCACCACACCAATATGAACGGTCCGCGCATGGCCGCTGCTATCTGGCACCGACCGTGCCTGGGCCGCGTGCGTATCCAGCGCCGTCTGGGCGGTGCCGGCAATCCGCGTATCGCTCGTGGCGAGCATCCCCACTCCCGCAATCGGCGAGGTGGTGATCTTATCGCCTACTTTAATGGGTCCATTAATGTCGCTCACCAGCACGGTGGTCGTACCGCTAAGCACCACCTGAGCAGTCGCGATACCGCCCCCAATCACGACCAGCGGGTTCGCTGCCGCCACGCCAGCCAGCTGCGCCGCCGAATCGCTCGTGGCCAGTTCAACCGTTCGCGGATTATTTGGCTGCACGCTCACGAGAGCTCCGGCCACAACCTCGCCTTTATCACTACTAGCTGTAAAACTTTGGGCAATCGCTCCGCCCGGGGCTGGAGTCGCTGCCAGAGCCACGCCATAACCAAGGGTTAACCCAGCTACTGCCAGCAGCATGAGGCGCTTCAAAAAATACCTAATCCGCTCCATCTTAAGCATAAGCATATCATAGGGCTCCCCACTCCAAACAGCGTGATATACTGGTTTGGTCCATCAATCCTCTTACACAATTGGGGTAGCAAGTGGCTTCGGCTAAGAAAATACATGTCCAGGACGCTTTTGCCGATGACAGCACCCTCTGGTATCTTCTCAAGAGAGAGGGCTTTGGAACTCTGGGATCTCTTACCAAAAAAACCGCAACAGAGTTAAGTAATATCCGCACTCTCGGTCCTATCCGGTTACAGCGGATCCAAGCGGTACTTGCCGCCCATGGCCTCAAGCTAAAGGACGAAAAATAGTTACCCGGCCCAGTTGAGACGCTCTCAACTGGGCCTTTCCGTTCATTAGCCCGCAGTATCGGTTAACACCCCATCAGGCGAGATGATTAGCCAATGCACCTGATGAGCTGTGTCAACGATAGCGGCGGGAGCATGCTGCGTATAGGTCCCGGCTACCGGCTGCCAAGGCAGGATGAAACGATCATTATCGCCCCCTTGTACGGTAGTTTCAAGGCCAGTGCCCGTGCGGGCTAGTAGTTTAATGCGGCTTCCTACCTGAAAGGCCGACAGCGTACTTACTGCGGCCGGTGCGCCCTGGGCAACCTGACTGCCTAGGTCTACATCTCCGCCAAACCAACCACCAGACGGCGTCTCAAAGGTAGTAAAAATCCGCCCATCACCGGCATGCCGATAAAAGATTTCTGGCCGCCCATCTTCATTAAAGCCCGTACTCGGCAGGCCAACCGCCTGCACCGATGTAAAGGCAGTGTCAAACTGTACGGCTCCATTCGGTGCGCGCTGCAACCAGTGATCCACTACACCCAACGTAGCGCTGTAGACCTCAATCCGGCCATCAGGCCGGAGCAGCGCGGCCGGCGCCTCCATCATACTATTACCCCCTAGGCCTACCCAGCCACTAAAACCACCACTAGCCGAGGTTTGATAAATGGTCGCCAAGCTACTAGTGGAATCCTTAAGGAACACTTCTAGCCGGCCGTCACCATTGGCCACTACCGCCGGCGAGCTCAGATCCGAGGAGCTGGTGCCGGGATTAGGGCTGCCGAGGTTCTGCCAGGCCGAGAATGACCCGCCCGGCGTGGTCCGCTTGATATACTGCAAGCTTTGCTGCACTTGACCCTGCCCGTTGATGGTTTGCTTAATAGCAAAGACCATCAACGTACCATTCGTATTTTTGCCCACGCCGATACCAGGTTGTAGCATGCTATTGCCCAAATCCTGCATAGGCTGCCAGGCTTTGGCGGTATTCTGTTGCCACGTCACCAAGTGCCCAGACTGGACATCAAAGGCTTGCAGCCGGCCATCGGCATTAGCAGCCACCCACGTAGGCGCCACCGGCCAGCGGTAATACATGCGCTGGGCTAGGGTGGCTTGATCCCCGGGGATCGCAAAGATCGGGTCATAGACTTTATAGGCGTCGATGATGACGCTCTTTTGGCTCGCCTGAGTACCGCTGAGATTGACCGGCGAATTGGTGATGTTGTAATCACGATACGTCTGGACTGCTACGTGCAGATCATTCCCCACGCCGCGATAATTCTTGGCTGCTTCCATCACAAACAGCGCCCCAAATACGTGATCAGAATGGTCATCTGCTAATTGCGTACTGGGCATATAGTCCTGAGTCCGAACGAGGGTGGCCTGGTAGGCTGACATGAGGGCCAGCAGGGTTTGCGTAAGATTAGCCCGGGTGTACGTCACGGGCGCAATCCCGGCCGACGAGCCGCTGGGCACCAGCGTGGTGATCGTGCTGCGCGTGCTCTGATACAGACCCTGTAAGCCCCAGGGATCAACATCATCACCACCATCACGAATGCTCAAGTATACCTGTCGGACATTCGGCGCACCATTCAATGTAGCCACTTCCAGATTATGCCCATTAACCATCGTACCGGTGCGCGTCCAAGCGTTGGGCACGCCCGCCATGGCCGCATAAGCCGCCCGCGCGCCCTGATCACGAGAGGCCGCATACTGTTCACGCGTCAGGCTACCGGAGACACCATTCCATTCGCCACCTGTCAGAAAAACTGTTTCCACGCACCGACCCTGGTGAATGCTGTCACTAATATCCGGGTTCATAAACAAAATATCATCGTCTTGATGAGCCACCACATTGAGTTCGCTCGTAGCGCAGCTGGCAGATGCTACCGCCCGCACCGGCGGCACGTTTCCGGCCATATTCATGGCCACAATAAAACTCAAGGACAAACATAGCTTTGTCCAGCCGCCCCGTCCAACCATTTTCTACACCCTCGTTATATCAGCATTGTAGTGGCCCAATGATGGCTTGGCAATGGTAAAAACCGAACTAACGAGCCGATTAGCAGATGGGTTTAGTGTATGCTTGAGGCGGTCCAGCTCATCATCGCGAGGCATGCCATACCCTTGTTTTGAAGGAAAGGCTCGCGCCGGAAAACCGGCGCGAGCCTTCAGCATGCCAAAAAGCTCATCGCCAGCACAACCAGCGGAAAATCCGCCGCCGCCCGGCATAACGCTGCATCTTGGCAAAACTATCGCCCTGGCCAATCGCATCATCCAGGGCATCATGGGTGTGCGGATGACGCGAACGGAACTTACGCGGCAGCTTGGCGGCCGAAGTGTCGCTCCAGCGGCCTAGCCGCAGCAGACCCATCAAATAGGCCTTAGTGTCGAGACCGGCAAAACCGAACGGACTGGCCTCCAGGTAGCGCACAAAGTACCAGTGCACAAACATCCAATCAAAGGTGGCATTGTGAGCCACAAATACCGGCGTAAGATCGCCAGATGCTTCCTTGATCCAGGCCCTAAAGGCCGCCATAGCCTCGGCCGGATCGGTGCCGCTCATCATGAGCTCATCACGGATGAGCCCGCCTTCGGCCATAATCGCCACCGCTTTGTCCACGTAGCGGTCAGAGATTGGCTTAAGGGTAATCGAAAACCTCAACTGAGGTGCGCCCACCACACAGGCGCCAATGGAGGCCATCGAGTAGATCCCGGGGACGGGACCATCGGCCTCAATGTCCACGGAAATAAACTGTTCAGTCTGGCTTGCATGCCGGCTTCGCCGTCGTAGCAATTGCACAAGTGCCTCCTGGCTCGGTATGGAAAGGGCAAGTACTCCTTTATACCACAGCCTTTTGAATCGGACAAGCTATAAAAAAGAAACGCCCGCCTTCGGCAATTACACCGAAGACGGGCTTGGCCAGCTAGAAACCAGCCGGCAGCGGGACGCTATCGTACCAGCTGTCGTTGGGATAGAAATGCTGGTAGTCGAAGTAGTCCTTCATGTAAAACTCGTACGGCGGATCGGCCGCCGGGTCGCCCCAATTGCCGCCCCAGCCATAGGCACGGCCCGGCAGCAGCGTCTTCCACAACCGGTGCACCGGGTCGTTCTTAACGATGGTGCCCCGCACCGCCGGATTGTAAGTTGCGCCCGGCGGGTCCACAGTCGTAACGCCATCCTGCGTGACGATCATGGGGTTAAGCCGCGGGTTTACGTCAATGGCAATGCCGCGGAAGTGATCCGAGGGATGCCCATTGATGCGATCGGGCCGGTAGCTACTGGTGTTATTGGCCAGCATCGACCGGTCATCAACGTAACCAAACTGGGACTCAGGAATCACCGAGGTGATCGGGAATCGCAGTAGGAACATCCCCGCGAAAATGCGCTGCATGTCACCGGCCAGAGCCTGATGAACCACCAGCTGGCCCACGTGAATGCGGTCGTCAAAACCCCAGTGGATCACCCAGACTACCCGCAGGTACGGGCGGATCGCCGCATGCAGAGCCTGATCTTCCGGCGGCACCACGCTATCACCGATGGCCTGGTCATCGGTGAGGTTAGAATCAACCACCACCGAGCTCAGCTGCTTGGCCGTCAGGCCATAGCTCTGCCAGATGCCGGGCTGCTGCATCAAGCGCGCGGGCGCCGATGTTACCGTCACAGACGGCTCCTGTTGTGTCGCCATTGCCGGTCCAGCCAGGCCCAACATAAGGCCCAGCGCTAGGAGGGCACGTACCAGTTTGAGGTGCAAGTCAACCTTCTTTCGTCGGCTCTTCTTGATCTTTATACGAGCCAGCGGAATGATTTGTTGCAGCCAATCATGCAAGCTAACAACGTTGTCAGCCCTCTCGATCATACCTCATAATATATCAGGTGTCGATATATTTAGTTACGGCAAAAACGAAAACACCTCGCGAAGGCGAGGAGTTCTCGCACACCGCAAGGTGTAGGGTCAGAGGCTCAGACGGTAGCGAACCATGGACTCATCCTGGCGCATCTTTGTCTCGCCAGTCAGAGTGGAGCCTAGCGATTCGTAAAGACGACGCGCCCGCGTGTTGTCTTCCTGGGTCCATAGCTCCAGAAACTTCACCTTGCGGGCACCGTGGTAACCAGCAGCCCACTCCAGGAGTTTCCGGCCAATGCCGTAGCCCTGCCAATCGGGTGCCACCATGATGAGGCCCAGATCCTGGGTATCCGAATCATGCTGGCCATCGCGCATCAACGGATTGCCGGCCACAAAACCGACGATCTCGCCGTTCATAATGGCCACGCGGCACCAAGCGCCAGGGCGCCCGAGCCGCTCAACCAGATAATCGATGTCACTGTCGATTGACCGGTTGGGCACCAGTCGGCTCTTGCGATGGGTCGACGCTCGCTCCATAACCACAGCCATAGACAACGCGTCCGCCACGGTTGCTGGACGCAAATCATCGCCAGGATGATTCATTATATCTCCCGAGGAATACAAAGAACTCCATGTGTATGGACAATTTATCTTTATACCATGAAAATACTATTATAGCAATGATTAAGGCTTGGCTGGCTGCGCCACGTTTGCGTTATGACCTGTCAGCGAATTCGCTAACTACTCTCAGACTCCGTTAGGACATCGGCATGGCGATGAAATAACTTCCACTCCCCATCCTCTGGGCGGAATAGTTCTGTCACCCGCAGGTTCATGGGAACGAGCTGGCCGCTTTCCTTCATCTTAACCTGGGCGCGCTGGATGCCGGTCCAGTAGGCCAAGGTGTCGGTTGCTGCCATATGCAGGATCTCGAAGCTGTTTGTGCCTCCGGCCGCAAAGATATCGGCCGCCCTCTCGTTCGTTTTATTCACGGCATCGGCGCCGTTCACGACATTGCCCTTCGGGCCAAAGATGCTTGCTGGGTCCTCGGTTACCGATAGCTCCAATAGCGGTCTAGCGTCACCTTCGACAAATGCCGTTGAAGATGCAAGGCGCTTCTTCATGAAGGCTTCAAAACTTTGTAACATACGCTATTCCTCCTTTACCTAAGAATAGCATGACAGAACCAAGCGGTTCCTGATATATGCGGCTATAATTACGCTTGAGACTTGGCCTTAAAGGTATAGGCAGAGACCAGTAGAAAGGTCGCCGATATGGCATATGGAATAGCCCCGATGCCAATGCCAAGAGCTGGGGTGGGACCGCTTACCAATAACAAAGCGGTAAATCCCGTGCAGCCGAGACCCTGGGCTGCCTGGCCCAGGCCGAAGAGTTGCATACTTCGTTGATAGCGCGATGTCATATGCCTGGCAACGCTGAAGCTAAGAGCAGTTGCCGCTATACTTAGCCAAATATCTATACCAATCGTCACGAGGGAGAGGTCATAGAAGAATAGACTGGTTACCCGGGGAGAATGCGGCAAGCTTATGAGCAGTATCGCAATCACCAGGCTCACACCACTCACCCACGGAACCGACCATAGCCGTTGTGACAGGTTCAGCTGGCGAGCGTATAAGTTAGCCCCGAGATAGAAGCCGATGCACATAACAAGATACGGCACTACAAAGCCAATGTAGCTAAAGGGAGGCAGGGCCGCAATTTGCGGAAATGCAAAGATGAGTGGAAATTGGATCGAACCGACGGCGCCCAGAGCAATACCGCCGCAGAAATAATTGTAGACGTTTCGGATCTCGGTCTTGAAGTTCTGGCGTGAGGACAAAAAGAACCAGGCTATGGCACCGTAGAGCATAGATACCAGCACGGCCGCCGGGAGCAAGAAGCGCTTAACCAAGGATAAGCTGGCCGGAGTTAGTGCAACACAAGCCAGGTACACAACCACGACCGAGCTAAGGATAATAATAAACTCTTTCCGCACCGACCGTTGATGACTACTAAAGTGATTCCTAAGTGTCTGCTCGAGAGTCGCGACAGTAAATGAACGGATCGGATCGTGATTAATAAGATAGTCTTTTAGCTCATCCTGAAGTGCGTTCAACTGAACCAGGTCATGAGCAGACGGTGCCTCTCCGGGAGCCAAGTGCGAGGTAACAGACCGAAGCGTGTCCAGTTTGCTATCTACTGCTTGAGGATCCGAGATAAGTGAGGCCAGAAAAACAATCGAGTCAACCGTAGTGCCCTGGACCGGAGAAGAGGTGCTCATTGGGGATGGAGTGGTGATAGATGCCGACATCACGCGCATTATAGCCCAGCTGTATCACTTATACAATTGTGCTTATGCTTAAAAAGGCAGTCTTAAAATGTAATCTTATCGTAAAGGATTCTAAGGACAATCGGGGCTCTAACTATACCGCCGGACTTAAGGCCAGTTTTTTGTCGAGTTAGCCGTTAGCGAATATTGACATTTTAGTAGATAGTTGTTATAAAAGTACTTAGTTGCCAGAGCAAGCCTACCGAAGGAGCGATCAATGGTTCAGGTCGTCGGCCGCAATCCGAACTACGAAGTGGACTGCACCAACTGCGGCAACAAGCTGGCTTTCACTCGCAAGGACGTGCGCGCTGGTCAGCCCATTCCCGGCAGTGAGGAGCGCGACCACCGTAGTGTTATCACCTGTCCCGGCTGCCGGCAGGCGGTTGATGTGACGACCAAGATGGGCGCCACCTCACGTGAGACCGCTGCCCAGCAGGAGTGGGACGAACTCCGCCGCGACAGCCTCTAGCCCTCCCCCGATCCGGCACTAGGCCATCCCTCTTTGGAGGGATGGCCGTTTTTTAGCTTTGCGTGAATCTGGCGGTACAATTTTCATAAATATTTAGCGCATGATAAGCAATTCAAGGGTTTTATTTGCATATCCTTAGAAATTCTGATTTAATAGCGCAACTGATCGGCTCTTCACGACAGTGAGAGGAGATGAGGACATGACCGATGCTCACACTCATGTGGTAGTGCGCTATCCGCAGACAGACCCGCTAGCCGGCTACAACCCAAACTACCAGGCACCCCGAGGCAAGGTAGTTTTCAGCGGCAGCAAGAAGGCCTGCGACCAGTATGTGGAGCGGCAGAACGAGGCTTCTGACGCCCATGATCCGGGACCATCGGGCAGACGGCCAGACCTCAGAGTGGAGTCCAACGAGGACCACTACGGCAGCACGCCCGGCGGGGAATCAACCACCTTCTGGGCCATCCCGCCCGCCACACTTGGGTCCCCAGGGCATCGTGACAAAGGCTCTAAGCGCCACCATTAGGCGCGTCCAACACCCCAACGAGAGGCCCGGCAGGAGTAACTGCCGGGCTGATTTTTTTGTTTGGCGTAGGTCATTACCGCAACGCCGTGTAAAATAAGCCCCATGAAATGGCTTCTACGATTTTTATGGCGACAGGTAACATATTACCTCTGGACTGGCGGCTTTCTGCTCGGCGGCTACGTCGCGCTCGAGTACTTCCATCAGTTTTGGGTCGGCAGTATCATGTTCTTCATTGCGGTAATTATTGGCTTCGCTTGGCTCTTGAGCTTCTTTAACTCTGACACCTGGACCGGCTATAGTCACGACGACCACCGTCGCAAGCCCCGTGAAAGCCCGTTCGAAACTCAGCGGCGCGAATTCGAAGAAGACATGGACCGGTACCAACGTGAGCAGGAAGACCGGCACCCGTAGCTTGAGTTGACTAAAGCTACATTTACCAACATAATCACATTGCCGCAAATGCCACAAACTGAGGTGGTTACATGGATTGGCTTAGTTGGCTTCATTACTTCTGTGCAGCCGTGACCTGTATCTGGTTCGGTAAGCTACTATTTAGGGTGTGGCGAGCATTCAAATGCCGAGGCGACCTGCCGCCACGCCAGCTCCAAGCTCTGCTGATGTTCCGTTTGCACGGCAGGTTGTACCCCGAGGCACTTAGCGTGCTCATTGGCGCGAAATCACTGCTTTCTGTCCACCGACTTTTAGATGAGTTAGTGAACAGGAAGCTCATCACTTATACCTGGGAAACAGAGGAACAAGCGATCGAGCGCCAACTCGGCTGGAGGCAATTCCACAACGAAATGCCTGTGCGCCATAGGTATTACAGTCTTACGCCAGATGGTATAGCGGCGCTCACATCAGATTATGCCACGAGCGAACTCCGCTCCGTCCGGTATCTGCTAATGTCCAGGCCGTAGCTTTCCAATGCCAAGCAAGGAGAGAGCATGAAATGGCTCCGTAACCCGGTCAATCAGCTTTGGTGCCTCGTCGCGTTTTGGCTACTTTTGTGTATTCGACCGGTTGGAGTAGAAATTCTCGGTGGTGCGA
>JARIHM010000006.1 GCA_029288275.1 Candidatus Saccharimonadota bacterium
CTATAGTCTCCTGGTATTTGACAGCTTTTGGCCGTTATCCGCAAGGGACCGCCCTTCGGCTCGTTTACGCAGCAAATCATCACAAGGAATCACCCAATGCCCATCATCAAATCAGCCATGAAGCGCGCCAAGCAGGCGCTCACCCGCCGCAGCCGCAACCTGCAGGTTAAGCGGGCCATCAAGCAGGACGTTCAGGCTCTGCAGACCGCTATTACCGAGAACCAGACTGGTGAGTTCGCCGAGAAGCTGGCTGCCGCCTACTCGGAGATCGACCGGGCCGTTAAGAAGGGCACATTGCATAAGAACACCGCTGCCCGTCGCAAGAGCCAGCTGGCTCACGCCGTAGCTAAGGCCGTTGGCGTTGAGGCTGTACCGGCCGAGACTAAGACCACCAAAGGCGCCGGTAAGAAGGCTACTGCCACCAAGGCCACTGCAGCCAAGAAAGCCACGGCCGCTAAGAAGCCAGCAGCCAAGCCTGCTACCAAGAAGGCTCCAGCCAAAACCCCCAAGAAGACCGACGACAAGTAAGTCGCCCAGAGGCCCACACGGGCCTCTCTTCTTGTTAGGATAGAAGTATGGCAACCATCGATCAGCTCAAATCAGACATTATATTTACCGCTCCCCTGCGAGGCCACACCTACACGTTTCATTCAACGTGGGGGATTTTTAGCCCCAAGACCATTGATGAAGGCACACAGCTGCTCGTGGACCAGCTAGAAGTAGCTCCCACGGCCGATTGCCTTGATATTGGCTGTGGCTATGGTCCGCTAGCGCTCGTATTGGCACGCCTGGCGCCCCAAGGTACCGTGCACGCGGTTGATAAAGATTTTATGGCCGTGGAGTACACCGCCAAGAATGCTCAACAAAACGGTCTGGAAAATGTGCGCGCCTATCTATCGAACGGGCTAGCGCACGTACCAGCCGAGCAGAAATTTGACGTGATTGTAAGCAATATTCCCGCCAAGATCGGCGGCGAACTACTCTCAATTATGCTGCATGATAGCTATGCTCGCTTGCGCCCCGGTGGCCGCCTGTATGTGGTAACCATCTCCGGCCTCAAGGATTACATGAAGCGCAATCTCACTGAGGTGTTCGGCAACTACGACAAGCTCAAGCAGAGTAAGACATATACGGCCGCGGTGGCGATTAAGCGCTAGGACCGGCGGTTCGTCCCGGGATTCAAAAAAGTGCCTCCATATCCCGACCCTATGCCCTAGACGTGCTAAGTTAAGAATTGTACCCTAAGATCATGTCTAAATCTCACACCGATCCCCTCCGCGCCAAGCTCCTTGAACTGCTCGAGCGTCTGAACGAACACGGCATTCAACTGCGCGATTATGGCACGGTGCCGGGTAATGCTTGGCTAGCCAAGGGCGAGCTGGGTCAAATCAGCCAAGTGGTGAGCGACCTGGAAACGTTGCTCGAGGAGATCAAGCGGGCCGACGCCGAGAACGGCTACTAATAGCCGCATGGCGGCGTTTGGTGAGGAGCACCACAGGACTCCGCGACTAGGCTCGGAGGGCAGAGCGGATGCCGGTTCGTGACCCGAGCCAAATGCCGGCGGAAGGCTAGCTAGGGCCGGCTGGCCGTCGC
>JARIHM010000007.1 GCA_029288275.1 Candidatus Saccharimonadota bacterium
TCGTTATTACAACTCCAACTCAGGGCGCAACAGTCACCTCAGGCACCAAGGTAAGCGGTACCACCAAGGTAGGCGCAAGCAAGCTCTATTTCCGTCTCAAGGCGGGCAAAAGCGGACAACTTGCCAATGGTGTTATCAGTATTCCGATGAACCCGGCTCAGCCAGCTCCTTTTACCTTTGAGCTCGATTTCACCAACCAAGTCTTTGGCGGCAGCGACCAAGGCAACCTTGAGCTTTATACCATTAATGCCAGCGGCGTAGAATCAAACCTTGTCAGCGTGCTTGTAAATATTCAGGGTTAGCGATGAAGTTCTTGCGTCTTACCATCCTCGGTCTCGGGTTGAGTCTCTTTATTGCTGCCGGCCATGCCTCAGCCTATGCCAATACACCGCCACTTGATCCCGCCTATAATTCACGCATCATCGACGACCCCATCTTCCTCAACAAAAACAGCATGTCGGTGCAGGATATTCAAAATTTCCTCAACAGCAAGGTGCCCACTTGCGACACCAACCATCAAGGTGGCTTAGCACAATACCCACCACCTTATGTCTGTCTGAAGGATTACGTAGACCCTACCACTAATAAGAAAGCCTCTCAGCTCATTTACGACGAAGCCCAGGCTGCGGGACTTAACCCCCAGGTGATTCTTGTAACGCTGGAGAAGGAACAAGGTCTGGTCACTGACTCCTGGCCCTATCCCAGTCAATACCGCTCCGCTATGGGGTATGGCTGTCCAGAATCACAATCGATCTGTGATGCTCAGTATTACGGTTTTTATAACCAGGTTCATCTAGGTGCCAGTCTGCTGCGTGCTGGTGCTGCACGAGCTTGCGGCGACACCAGTACCCTGTCCAATTGGAATGACATTCCAGATGAGCTCAAGCTCGGCCATACCACCGACCCCAACGGGCCTGCCCACCGAGTCGACTCTGTCGCTACCTACATTGGTTCATGCGCTACCGGCTCCCTCTACAACTACACTCCCCACCGCCCCGATAGCGCCTACACCGCTCGCAACGGCGCCTACTATTACGGAAATTATAACTTTATTAACTACTTTACCAACTGGTTTGGCCCTACCACTATCACTCTAGCTAAGTCAGCCTCAGCGCCGCAGATCTACCTAAATTTAGGTACTCGCAAGCTGCTCGTGCCAAGCTACGACGTGATGGCGGCCTGGAATCTCTCTGCCAAGCCGGTATCGATTGTGGATCAATCCTATCTGGACAGTCTCACTAGCGACGGCACATTATCGACCTTGGCTAAAAAGGATAACGGCGCACCCACTATCTACATGGCCGATAATGGCCATCAGTTCTCGGTGCCCAGTGGCCAGGCTTGCACCGATTGGGCCCTTGCCTGCGGTGATACCAATGTAGTAAAAACTCTGCCGGCAGCCATGATTGAAGCCCTGGGCTACTATGGCGATCTCCCCTTTATGACCGACAGCAGTGGCACTGTTTACCGGCCGGTTGGCGGTCAAAAACGGCCCATCGTCGATATGAAAACCCTCAATAATCTAGGTGGCTGGAGCAAAGTGATGTCCATGCAGGCTATCAATATGTCGCAACCACTCGGTCCGGTTATCTTGAGTAACGACACCATGGTAAAATTTGGCGGCAATCCCGGCATTTACCTGTATGATCAGGATGCCCTGCATCTATTTAGTAGCCCAGATCTCCTTGCCGCTTGGAACTATGGCGCTGAAGGTATACTGAATGTCCCAGCTGGCTACGATACCGGCCTAACAATCGGTGCGCCGGCTACCGCCCTAATACGAGATAGTGGCAATACAACCTGGCTACTTGACCGTGGCTCCCGCTATAGCCTAACCGGCCGCGAAGCTGATTGGCCAGTTCAAACCGCCGTCACCTTTGGCCAGGGGGTATTATCACGCTTGCCTGCTCTTGGCCTCGCTACCATCCTGCATGCCCCCACTGGCGACATCTTCACCGTCACCGGTGGCCAGCACTACATCTTCCCTAGCTTTGATGATTTCTTCGGTCTAGGCAACACCGTAAGTGCTATCGGTGATGTCTCCACGCTCACCGAAAGCCTCACCCCCTATGGTGGCTCCCATCTGGCTCCTGGCCGTGTCTTTAAGGTAGCTGGCAGTGACGCCATCTACGTTAATAACGGTGCCGCCCGGGTGCAGGTGCCAGCCCTATCATACCTGGGCAGCTACCAGCTACCGGCCGGCAAAGCCATTACGGTTGATAGCCAAACCGCTGCCCGCTACCCTCTCACTGGCAGCTTGCAGCCCATCTTCAAAGATAGCAGCGGCAAAGTTTATGTCGCCAACGGCCAGCGTCAGTACATCTCGCCCAGCATCATCACCGCTGCCGGCCTCGATACTAGTGCTACCCCTACTCTGGTCGACCCAATTGTGAATCGTATGCCGAGTGGCCAGAATGTTACCCAGTTCATCAAGGGCTCAGATGGCGCTATCTACTATCTCAACGGCGGCCAACGCCACTACGTGGATACGCAAGCCAAGCTTAATAGCCTTGGGGGGTCCAATAACGTAGTAAGCGTCTCTGATAGTTTCATTCAGGCCATCACTCTTGGAGCCGGTGCCTAACCCCGTCCTAGTGGTCGCTGCGTAGAATATCGTTCCAGATCATGTCCATTTGCTGATCCCAGGTGTAACCGGTAAGCGATGCTCGGCCATTGGCGGCCAATTTGTGACGCAGGGCCTCGTCCTCGATGAGGATGCCGATTTTCTCGGCCATAGCCGCCGGTGACGGCTCCGATAGCAAACAATTCTTGCCATCCTTGTGGAGCCAGAGGTGATCCTCGTTGTAGTTAATCACCGTTGCCATACCCGAAGCCGCATACTCCAGGAGCTGATACGACGTGTGCTTCGTCAGCATAAAGGAGAAACCAATATCACAGCTGCGATAGAGCTTGCCTACGTCTTCGATTGACTTAATGAGTCCCAGGTTGGTAATCCGCCCCCTTAAACCATACTCGCTCTCATCCCACTCCGATCCGGCCGTAATCACTTCAATCCGCTTGCCATATTTGGCCAGCAGTAGCTTGATAGTCACAATGCCAAGATTAAACGAGTTACGAGGGTTAAGCGGCCGAGCGTAGAAGAAGATCCGCACGCGGTCGTTATGACGCTCGGGATCGGGATAATAAATGCTATGGTCGATGGCCGGCACGAAGCTCACCCCCTCCATACCATGCCGCTGATTGATGGCCGCCAATAGTCCCGGCGTATTCACAATGCCCCGGAAGCCAAAGCGGTACGTTGATTCCGCCAAGGCAAACGTCGAACCAGCCACATAGAAGAACGGCTCGTAATCTTGAATGAAGTAATACTTGCGCTTGGTCTTGTTGTAGTGCAGCAGCACATAGGCCGACACCCAGATGGTACACACCGCAATATCGCTCGGCGGCAGCTCACGAATCCCCTTCTCTTTGTCGTGGGTAAACACAATCACCTTATAATTC
>JARIHM010000009.1 GCA_029288275.1 Candidatus Saccharimonadota bacterium
AAGAGACAGGTACCCGGGGCAGCTCGATCCAATCACTCCCCCGCGCTTCCTCGGCGCCGTAGGTTTGGCTGACCTCTCCAAGCAGATGGCGCGTGGTTTGAGCTGCGGCTCCAAGTTGCGGCAGCTCTTGAACAAAGGTACGGCTCGCCTGCACGAGGCTCATAACCTCGGCGGCGCGCCATTCAGCCTGCCTTTGTTGAGTCTCGGCGGCTTCGGCTGCCTCTGCCAGCGCGGCGTTAGTGGGCTGGGCGCGGCTGGCCATGCGAGCACGAATGGCATCTTTGCGCAGGGCGATGCATTCGTGTTGAAGTGGCAGGGGTACGCCGGAGCGTTGACCAACATTACGTAGATGCCCCATAGCTACCCGGAAAACGGTTTGGTCAGGCGTTTCCTGTTTGCGGCGCGGTGAGCCCTCGGCCGGGATATAGCCTTCGGCTGGCAGGGTCATGAGCGTGGTTAGCATATAGGTGCCGATCCGCTCGGCGCTGGAGAGCTCCAGCTGGTCGAGAGTGCTCTCGCGGATCAGCTTTGGTCCCATGGCGTCCAGCGCTTGTGGCAAATCTGGGTAATCGCCCAGGCCCTTATCACGCAGACTGCCAAGGAGCCGGTATTGTACTTGAGCCGCCGCATCGGGGTGGGGGACACGCACGGGGCCGGATTCATCAAAGACGTGTTCGACGAATCTGAGCGGTTGATCATGCCATGAACCCTGTTCGTGTGTTTCGGTGGTGGCAGCGGCGGTTTCGGCTAGCTGCAAGAGCTCGCTCGTAAGGGCATTATTAAAACCGCTACCCTCACCTTCCGGATTGTGGGCAATGGGCTCTGGCATGCTAGCGATACTCCGGGTTCGGAGCATCAAACCGGGCCCCGGCATCCCATTTGCTGCGCTGGTTGCCGTAGGCTGGGACACCGCCATGAGTCTTGAGCATCTTGGCTAGATGCATCAGGTTCCAAGTCATAAAGGTAGTATTGCGATTGGTGAACTCGTTTTGCGGGCCACCTGAGCCAGGGTCAAGGTAGGATGGCCCTGGGCCCGCCGGACCCACCCAGTACGTATCGGCTTGGGGCGGGATGACGTAGCCAAGGTGTTGTAAGCTATACAACATATTCATAGCACAGTGCTTGCCGCCATCCTCGTTGCCGGTGATGATGCAGCCGCCCACTTTGCCATAATAGGCGTACTGGCCGGCTTCATTGAGGAGGCTGGAACAGCTATACAACCGCTCGATGATGTGCTTGGTAACAGAGCTGTTGTCGCCCAGCCAAATGGGCCCTGCTAGCACTAGAATATCGGCCGCCATCACCTTTTTATAGAGCTCCGGCCATTCATCGGTGGCCCAGCCGTGTTCGCGCATGTCCGGATATACACCGGTGGCGATATCATGATCGATGGAGCGAATAACCTCGGTTTTGACGCCGTGCTTGGTCATAATGCTGCGGCTAAGCTCAATCAGCCCTTCGGTATTGCTCGTCTCAGGGGACTTTTTGAGGGTGTTATTAAAGAAAAGTGCCGTGAGATCGGAGAAATCCCAGGCTTTATCCGGGTGAGACGAGGCCATACTACACTCCCAATTATGGTTTATAGTATACGTCATCGGGGAACGGCCCTCTTGATGATGCGGGAATTTTCGTTTATAAAAGGGTATCGGCCTGCTCTTATGGCCGATTTTTGTACCCCACAATCTACGTGAGGTGGAATATGCGACTGAAGCAGGCTCCCCAGCGGCTCGCTATGCTGGTGGGATCGATTCCGGCCCCGACGGCTCGCCAGGCTCGGGAGCAAGTGCTTAAGCACCCCGCACTGGCCCGCAACCTACTGGCACTGACCGACGGCGAGACCGATGAGGGCGCATCGCAAGATGCGATCAATCAGCCGATCTCGTCCGAGGATGGCGAGCTACGCAGCAAGTGGCTGGTGGGACAGCTGCGAGCCTGGGTGGGGAGTGAGGCCCTGGAGCCGATCGACTCCAGCCAAGCCGCGGTCGGCTATGGGGGTGTCACCTATGACAATATGGTGACGTTCCGCAAGAAGCGCGGTCTGAAGCGGCGCCTGCGGGCAAGCGACTTGCCGCTGGGTGTGGCTGATCACGCTCGCCGGGCCTGGGAGCAGCACCATCAGGACTGTCCTGATCTGCTGCTTCAGGTGGGAATTCCTACCTGGGTCAATTACCTGCTGTTTGGGTTTGGTCTGGACAATGCCTGGAAGCCGCAGTACATCCGAGCTATTCGTGGCGCGGTGAAGCGAGAAATGCGCGAGATCTTCCGCGATGACCCGGCCAAGGGGCTCAAGGGGGTCCCGCGCGACCGAGTAGTGATCCAGGTTGAAGATCCGGGCGGTTTTTGCATTACAGCGGGGGCGCCCCAGATCATCAAGGATCGCTTCCCGCGACTGGCTGGAGTCCTCCAGCAGCGTTGGATGCGCTGGATGTTGGCGCAGATCATGGCCGTCATCGTGTGGGGCCAGGCTCGCTGGGCGCCGCGCGGTACAGCTGTGGCTACCCACGGATGCCTCGGCGACTTGGAGCGCATTCGTTACGGCGCTTTCAATTTGGAGGAGGCTGTGCCGTGGTACCACAATGCGCTGGTGCGGTGGCGGTGGCTCAAGCTTTGGGGCCGCCCGTGGGTGTGGTCGCACTGGCCGGTGGCCAGTGGCCAGGATCTGCCGCCGGAGCCGACGGTGCTGGCGCGCATTGCCCGCCGGGTCAAGTTCCTGAAGGGCCTGTATGTGGTTATGGGCATGATTGTGCCCGAGGATACGGCACCGGCCGTGCAGGCACGGGCTCAGGCTGTAGTGCAGGCCGTGGCGCCGCGATTCCGGCGTTGGATTGCCTTTGCTATGCCCTGTGGTGGCGGGCGGCAGACGCCGGAGGAGTTCGACCGGGCCTGTGAGCTGATCGAAGTTGCTCTGCAGACCGAGGGGTAATCAAAAGCGAGTGGGCCGGAGCGATTTTTATAATCGCTCCGGCCCTTTTCTTTTGTATACTGTTAAGAGTATGAATCATCGTATGGCTCTCAAACGCTCGGCCCGCTTACGGGTAGTAGTGGCGGCGCTCGTGGGGATTGCCTCTGCCGTAGCTGGCGCAGCTTTGGGCTCTCGGGCCCTGGCATTGCTTATAGGCTGGGACGCCGCCGCCTTCACCTACATTACCTGGGTTTGGCTGGCAGTGGGGCGCCTTAGCGATGCCCAGACCGAGCGTCACGCCGGTACGGAGGATCCGGGCGCTGCCTTTGCCGATGTGGTACTGCTCGTGGCTAGCGTAGCGAGCTTGCTTGCCGTTGGCCTGGTGATTGCCGGGGCTAGTGGCGGCCATACCTCGGTAGTGGCTACCGTTGGATTGGCGGTGGTGAGTGTGGTCCTATCCTGGACCGTTGTTCATACCGTATTTATGCTCCGCTACGCTCGGTTATACTACAGCGGCGCCTCAGGCGGTATCGACTTCAATGGCGGTGCTAAGCCTCGTTATGCTGATTTTGCCTACCTTGCCTTTACTATTGGCATGACGTTTCAGGTATCAGATACTGGTCTGCGCACGAGCCGTCTGCGAGCCACGGCCTTACAGCAGGCATTGCTGTCGTACCTGTTTGGTACGGTGATTGTAGCCACTACCATCAATCTGGTTGTTGGTCTCGGCAAATAAGTCCCGAGACTGCTTTGTGGCGGGTACTGGTGTTTCGATACAGAAACATTTAGAATATCTGCCAATGACTTTCCCTGCGTTAGCCGTATTTATGGTACATCCCACTACGTTTGGCTTTGATGAGCAAACGGCCAAGACAAACACATTTCAACAGCCGCTAGCCGGTAGCGCCGCCAGGCTGGCTGCTCGGGCCGAAACAGAGTTTATGGCTATGGTGAAGCAATTGCGTGATCACGACATTGCGGTAGTGGCGTTTGAGGACGCACCGCTCCCGCCGAAGCCAAATGCGGTATTTCCGAACAATTGGCTAACCATGTGGCCGGACGGCCGGGTATTTCTGTATCCTATGGCGACCGAGAGCCGCCGCCGGGAGAGGAGCCAGGCTGCGCTCCGTCAGCTGGCCGGGCAGTTTGAGCTGGCCGATGTGGTTGATCTGAGCGCAGCCGAACGCCAAGGCCGGTATCTAGAAGGCACTGGTGTACTGGTGTTTGACCATGCGCACCGGATTACTTATGCCAGTGTATCGCCGCGCTGTGACGAGGCGCTTGCTCGCCAGCACATTGCCGACCTAGGCTACCAGCCGGTGATCTTTCACGCTTATGCTAATGGAGCGGCCATCTATCACACCAATGTACTCATGGGTGTACAGACTACTACAGCCGTGGTTTGCGCCGAGGCTATCACCGATGCAGCCGAGCGGCAGCGGGTATTAGACATGTTTGAACGCACCGGTCACGAGGTAGTTGTGATTACGCCGGCTCAAATGGCACAGTTCTGCGGCAATGTGATGGAGCTCCAAAACCGGTCTGGCGAACGATTTTTGCTCTTGTCCCGGGCGGCCTATGATGGCTTTACGCTGGAGCAGCGGACCCAATTAAGTAGAGATAAAACCCTCCTGCCGGTGGCTATTCCGACCATTGAGACCATTGGCGGCGGCAGTGCCCGCTGCATGGTGGCCGAGATTTTCTTGCCGCCTAAAAAGGCAGCGGAATAATTAACCGGGTGCGTTTTTTGTAGGATTGATAAGCTGCATCTTTGCCCCAGCGCTGATCGGCTGATTTCTCGAGTGGCGGCACACCGCTCACAAAGCACAGGAGCACGATAATAAAAATCGGGCTTGCCAGAGCTACTATCGTCCCACCCACTGTAAGCGCGCTCACCACGGCTCCATACACCCCAATCCACATGAGCATCTCGCCTAAATAATTAGGATGCCGGGCCAGGCGCCATAGGCCTTCATCGATCCAGCGGCCCTTATTGGCTGGATTGATAATGAAGCGAAATTTTTGCCAGTCGGCCGCACTTTCAAGCACGAATCCAAATAGCCAGATTACCACGCCCAGGGCCAGGAGCAAGGGCTTAACTGGGCGCTGACTCGCCATAAACAGCAGCGCTGGAATCATAATTACCCATACCGCCAGACCCTGGCCGAGCCAAAACTTACCAAAGGCCCAAAAGTTTTGGCGTATAACGTCAAACCGAGCGTCGCGGCCTAATGTATGAATACGAATCAGCAAGTAGCCGCCGAGCCGAACCGCCCAGGCCAGTACCAGTAGCAGGATGATGAAGCGCTCAAGGCTAAATCCTGCGCTCACAAAGCTGATGAGCGCGAGCAGGGCAAAGGTAGCGGCGTAGGAGATATCGGTAAGCTTGTCGGTCTGCCAGCGGTAAGCAATCAGAAACATAGCGATATTCAGGCCAAGCGCCAGAGCTAGAAAGATGAGTAATTCTCTCAGCAGCATACTGGCATTGTAGGCCGGACGGGGGAGAAAGCCTAGTATTTTCCGAGGTTGCTACGGACTTTCGAGAAATCATAAAAAGGTGCCCTGGCGAGAAGCCAGGGCACCCTAATGAAGAGCGGATTGCCAGCAAGCGGTTACTTGCCGTTTAGGACACCGATGATGACATTCAGATCGATATCGTGTCCGTCGTGTGCGAGGAAAGCCTTGAGCTCAGCTGGGACGGCCTTCTTGTGCTTCTTTCGTGCTGCTTTAACGATCTGCCGAATTCGGTCGTTCGGGGGCGCTACCCCTTCATTCTTTTTACGCTTAATGGGTCTGCGTCGACGAGTCCCATCTCCGAATTCCGGAAACCGTGGCATCAGCCATTCCTTTCGGCTCGTGCTATGTGATGTAGCCTGAGCTGCGGATTTACAGCCGTGACTACCTTATTGAGATCATCGTTAATTGTCAATAGTGGCATGAATCGCTTGTCATAATCATCTCGTCCGTGCGCTCCCACAGATTATTGACTTCATACAATAATAGTGTATCGTATGATCCGATTGCGCCGCTTGGCGCGATGCCCTTCGAGAATAAGGAGTTTGGCGCCATGAGGCGTAGGTTCGCGATTGCCGCCGTGACGGTGGCAACAGCGCTGGCGTTAGTCGGCTGCGGCGGTCATACCGACCCGGCAGCTGCACCCACCCAGACCGCTGTTCCGACCTCAACCATCACGTCCGTGACCACCACCCCTACTACAACCACACCCATCAAGACGGGAGTGGGGACCGGGATCATTGTGGCTAGCTGTGGCCGTGATGCTGGCTCGCAGCTCACGGTGGCAAGCTATGATCCGCAGGCGCCGACCAGCCAGGCCGTGGCGGCACAGCACAGCCAGACCTTCGCAGTCTGGACTGAGGCCAACGCGGCGGCCTACACCGCTCCGGGCGCCTGCCCGAGCATCGGTACTGGTGACAATGCCAAGATCAACGCCGCGGGCAAGCTGCGGTCGGCTTTCAATAGCGACTATACCGCGCTGCTGGCCGGCCCCAAGGACCCGACCAGCCAGCCGGCCAAGGCTGGCCAGATCGGTTTGATCGACAAGACCGGCGTGTTCAAGCCGTTGTCGCGGGCCGCATCGAGCGACTTCGTGACCCAGAACGATGCCTTTGCCATGTACTTTCCTGCCACCCACCGGGTCTACTACTACGACATGACTAAGACTCCGCCGCAGCTCATGTCAATGACGGTGAGCGGTGACGGAGTGCAGCCCGAGACCCAGCTGGGCCAGCAGTTCCCTTACCAGAAGCCCAACCCGGGCGACTGGGGTGTGCCGTACATGCCGAATGCCAATGTGCCGATCATCGATGTGACGTCGGCCAACCATGCTTACAACCATGCCGGCACCCTGGAAGCCGAGCTGGGCAGCGATGCCAACGGCAACTATCTGGCGGTAAACCCGCCGGGCCAGATCACCGCCAACCCCAAGAAGCTGTCGCTCAAGCAGGCCCAGGCCACGGTGGGTTGGCTGGTAATGGGTGGCTTCGTGGATGACCACACCGTGGCCTTCCATGATGGCAAGCAGATCTATGCCGTCAACACCGATACCGGTGCGGTCACGCAGCTGCTCCAGAACGACCGGTTGCTGGTCTGGGACGTTACCCCCAGTGCGGACGGCCAGACCGTGGCCTTCCTCGCCAGCGAGCCCAATGCCCAGGCGACGAGCCCTGTGCTGTACAGCCTGAAGGTCAGCGCCGGCGCCAGCCAACCGCCCCTCAAACTGGCCACCTTTACTGGCGCGGCCGATATCGTGGATTTCGCCATGTAATTTGCACTATGCAATACGCCCCCTTGCGAGCTTTTCGCAAGGGGGTTTCATTTATGTCATTTTCGGCGGCTAGTTTTTCTTAAAGGCCCACAATTTATAAAGGGTAAAGTTCCAGATGGCACTGCCTAGTACTCCCATACCAAAGGCTACCGTTTTAATGACAAAGGCTTTCGTAAGCACACCGGGTGCCAGAGCCACCAGTCCAAGCGTCCGGGCCAGCTCAAACCAGAAGCCGCTAAAGGCCTGGCCGCCGGCCGTAGCCGAGAACACATATACCATCCCGGGCTGGATTGCCCAAATCGATACCAAAGTAGTGAGCAAGAATCGCACGCCGGACTGTCCCAGGCCGGCGCGGCTGGCAAATACCCAGCGCCGGTTCCAGTAAAAACTATTAATCATTGCCACTGAGCCAGAGAAGAACTTCACGACGAATACGCGGTCGAGCGGCACATTAAACAACTTCGTAATGAGCAGATACAGCGTGTAGTCAATAATAGTGTTGGAGATACCCACCACCCCAAACTTGGCGCCTTGCTTAACGAGGGCGGGTGCATCTGGTTGTGGGGCAGCGGACTTCTTGGCGGTTGCCATGATAATTCCTTATTTTTCCTAACCATAACCGTTTTCGTGCCAAAATCCAAGGTTATGCTACAGTAAAACTATGAACGCACTGGAGATCCACGATCTCACCAAACATTTTGGTAGCACGCAGGCATTGCGTGGTATTAGTTTAAGCGTCGAACAGGGCGATATTTTTGGTTTTTTGGGGCCCAATGGCGCGGGTAAATCAACCACGATCCGCTGCATTATGGATTACATCCGTCCTACTGGCGGCACCGTTACCGTTCTGGGTCGCGATGCCAGCCAGCAAAGCGTCGCGCTCAAAGAGCTCATTGGCTACGTACCGGCCGAACCCAATCTATACGACCGCTGGACCGTTGATGAGCACATTAGTTTTGTAGCCGGCATTCGTGATGTGAAGACGCATCGAGCGGCTGAGCTAAAGCGGGACTTGGAGCTAGCCGGCCAGCCTCAAGTGCGCCATCTTTCTACTGGTAATCAGCAAAAGCTAGCCATTGTGTTGGCGCTTATGAGCGATCCCGAACTGCTCATCTTGGACGAGCCCACACGCGGCCTTGATCCGCTGCTCCAAGTTACCTTCCACCAACTTCTCCGGGAATACCAGCAGCGCGGTGGCACGGTTTTCTTGTCATCGCACAATCTGACTGAGGTAGATGAGCTATGTACCCAGGTTGCTGTAATCCGCCAAGGTGAGCTGGTTACTTCCATGAGCCTGGCCGAGCTCAAGGCTACCAGTGTACACAATGTGCGGGCGGTGTTTGCTGGCTCGGTGCCAGACCTGCGCCGGCTCGATCCGCACGATTTGGTGGTGACCGGGCGTACGGCCACGTTCGGCATCCGGGGTGACGTCAACCCAGCGCTTCGGGCCTTAGCTCGCCATACGCTGAGCGACCTTGAGGTCACGCGTGTCAGTCTAGAACAACTGTTTATGGAGCTTTATCAATGACAACCTGGCGCCTCATTCGGCAGGCTCTCGGGAGCCGGCGTTGGTCATGGATGGCGTACAGTGCCATTGGCCTGGGCTTTTTGCTGCTATATCTGCCCATCTTCCCCTCCATTCAGAAGCAGCAGCAAGTGTATAATCAGGTGCTTGAGTCAATGCCCAAGGGTGTGCTGGAGGCCTTTAATATCACCAATGCTTCTAGCTCTCTCATGGGCTTCTTAACTTCTAAGCATTTTGGATTTGTCTGGATACTTATGATTATCTTACTTATGTTGGCTTATGCCGGGGGCGCGCTGGCCCGGGAGATTGATAATCGCACCATGGGCCTGCTGCTAGCACTGCCGGTGTCGCGTTGGCAATTATATTGGACACGGCTGGCGGGTGGGGTATTAGGTCTAGCTGGCTTTGTAGCTGCCACAGAGCTCATCACCTGGCCGCTCGCTCAGGCCTTTAACTACGCAGCGCCCTGGGTTGATGTGCTCAATGTAGCCCTTCTCGGATTTAGTTTTGGCCTAACCGTGCTATGCCTGGGCATGATGATCTCGGCGGCAGTAAGCGATAGTAGCCGGGTTTACAGCTGGGCGGGCGGGGGGCTGCTGGTAATGTATGTGCTCAATATCGTGGCTGGCCTCAAGGATAATCTTAAGGATTTGAAGTACCTCTCGCTCTTCCACTATGTTATGCCCGGCAATATCATCGATGGGGCGTCGATGGATTGGAAGGCCCTGGCCGTGTTCGCGGTTATAAGCGTAGCAGCGGCAATGGTGGGCGCGGTGGTGTTTGCTCGTCGCGATATGAGCATATAGACAAATAAAAAGGACCCAACAAGAGCAAAAAACTCTCGTTGGGTCCGTTGCCGAGCTAGGTTCGTACTATGCCAGGCCTAGCCTTGCCATCGGGCCCCATCGACTCCACGCACTTTTCAGTGCATGGATTGAACCGGGTACAGGTCCGCTTTGTTAGGGGGCATTTAATCGGACGCGGTGGAACAATTCGACGCGGCATTGCTCTATCATACCCATTTGGCTGTCTTGGGGACATCATCCTATGGCTATTGGGCGATTTAAGGCCGGTATTGATTGACAAAAGCTATTTTTAATTGCTAAGATTCGTTTGCTCAAAAGTGTACCTACTCAGAGAGAATGAGGTGACGAAGCGTGGCAGACGCAACTGCTTCTGGAACGCCTTTGCGCCAGATTCGGGTCCGCGACGCCGCTCCGAGCAAGGCTCGACTTCAGGGTCGCATTATGCCGGTGGTGCGTGGCGTCTTGTATCCCACAGAGTTTACCGCTCTGACCATCCCGCACTATCAGCGGATGGAGATGTCCGGAGACAAGAGCGTTGAGCTGTTTAAGACTCAGGGTCCCGATGGGGATGGCATCCCCGACGATCTCTTGCTCTGTGCCGACGGAACTGACTTTCGGGCGCTAGCCGGCGGAGAATTGTTGGTATCGGCGCCGGCGTTGGTAGTCCTCGACGGCCACCAGCGGGTTTCGGCCGCCCTGGCTCGGCTCAAGGCCGGCCTGACCACCGATCCGTTCGGTGTCAAGATCCTGCTTGGTCCAACCGAGGAAGAGCAGCTAAACATCTTTTACCAGGTCAATCGCTATCACACCCCGGTGTCCACGGATGTGTTGCTGCGCAACAGCGGCAATAATGCCGCCATCGATGCGCTGCGCACCCTGGCCGAGTGCACGCCGAATATCCCGCAAATTCAGTGGGATCAGCGTAAACTGTCGGGTGATCAGATGAAGGCCCGGTCGCTGTATGACCTGGCTATTATGGTGCATGGCTACGCTCGCAAGACCACGATTGAAGAGGTGATGGGGGCTCTGCAGGAGCTGACCGCGGACCTCGGCACCGAGATTCTGTGCGAGAACATGAAGAGCTTCTTCGATTACGTGGAGGAGCACTATAGTACGGGCACTACGGCCGAGTTTGCCTACCGCCCCGATTTTCTGCGTGCCCTGGCTGGGCTGTTTGGCCAGTATGCGGAGTTCTGGAACGTCAAGAGCCCGCAGAAGCTGTCTGTCCCGACTGCGTACGCCAATAAGCTCGATAAGCTTGAGCCTAAGAGGATTCGCGATTTCGTTCCTCGGAAAGATGCTATGACGAGGATCAACGAGGAGATGCGGTATCACCTTAGCGCGGGAAAGACCGGGCTGAAGTTGACCCCTCGCTTTCAGGCCTGAGCCAACTCCACCAGGGAGGTGAACTGTGGCTTCAGTGATAACCCAGCCCCGCCGGTTCGTTGGCGACACCATGGCCTGTCTCCGTGACTTGCTGACAAGCTGTCCCGGGCTTGAGACTCGCCAGTTCGTTGCGGGCTACTGTCGGGTTTCTTCGGGAACTGTGCGGCGATGGATTAAGGGCGACAATGTCCCTAAGGGGATGCCATTGCTCTATCTCCGCTGCTTTTTGCATCTGGCGGATTACGACGTCAAGGAGTTCCAGCAGCTGCGAGGGAATGCCCGAACACTCGCGCTCATGCTCACGCTCGGTGTCGTGACGGATGAGACAGCCAATCAGCGCCTGGGGTATCTGTCAAATCCTGGCAACACGAACCAGAGCCTACTGCGCATCTTGGTGCGCAACGATGGCTATTCACTCAATCTGGATGAGGTTATCCAGCAGCTTGAGACCGAGCGTGGTGAACAGTTCCGTCGCACCATGGCAGCTGTGCAGCAGGGGATTGCCGAGCACATCGCGCAGGCCAAGGCTAAGCCGACCGTCGAGCAGCCTCTACAGCCTGTTCTGATGCAGGTGGATCCGGTCATGTTCGCATCAGGCTTCGCCCATGCCATCCGGATGGCCACGGTGCTGGGCCAGGAACTCCTGGCCGCCGACCGAGTACGTGAAGTCCGCGATGCCACAAGGGGCGGTCTCGACATACAGGAATTGACCCGTGTTCTACAGCAGATAAACGACGCCTAGCGTTTATCGAGTAAGGCCCGGCAGGATGATATCCTGCCGGGCCGTTTGCTTAGGGGAGTTGACCTATTTGGAACCCTTTGGCCTCAGTTTGCAGCCGGTCTTATCGGTGCATTTCTTCTTCTTGGGGCAATCGTTGTAGTTGTTCATGGGGCAGGCAAGAATATCTGGAGCTTGGAGGCTGTGAGTGTTGTTGGCCTGAATCTGCTGATTCCTTTTTGTACTCATGATATCCTTTGCCGTTTGGGCCCAGAGCACCTAGAAGTATGCCATTTATTGGGTAAAATGCCATAAAAGAAGATGGCCCGGGCATATGCCCGGGCCATCTTCGAGGTTAGCTTACCAGTAACGCCACACTGCCGCTGCCAGAAAGACCAGGCTCAGAAAGGTAAAGAGGGTTACCATATTCTGAATAGTGGGCTGTTGTTGAAGTGCAACGCTACGAGCGGCTCGTTTCTTGCTCGCCATAGAACACCTACTTCGTCACTGAGATGGTCTTGCCGTTCTCTGCGTAAGGAGCGGCCACTACGATTCTACCAGACGTATCCTTGTTAATCTTGTAGCCCACGCCATTGGTTGCACAGACGGTGGCACATTGCGGATCCTGCGGGATCTTTACAACATACTTCTCACTCGCCGTAATAGCTGAGAGGTCGACGAGGGCGGTGCACGACGCAGCGCCGGTAGCACAAATTTCAGTGGCGGTCGATGTAATACCGGCCGGAACTGTACCGTTGTTGTCCAACGAGTACTGGTACACGGCATTTAGAATGGTGTTTACGTCGGCCGAGCGCTGTGAGTTGCGCGTATCACCCAGGTTCTTGCCCGGGTTAATGGCAATGATCACGATACCAGCCAGAATGGCAATAATCGCCACCACCAGCAAGACTTCGAGCAGCGTAAAGCCCTCCTGCTTCTGCTGCTTTAACGTTTTAATAAGATTCACTGGGCCCCAACCTTTCTTTAATTATTAGGCATTAACATTAGCTCACATCCTGCCATGAAATAATGCTTATGCTTGATGTGCCGATTGTAACATATACCTGAATTTTTTTAACTATACTATTTACCAAACTACTTGTAGTAATGGTGCGGGTAGTGCCGGCTGTAACGGTAACCGTGTAGCTGCATGATCCCTGGCCGATTATTAAGCTGCCGGTGCCGCTAAAAGCCACATTATCGTGCACTACCTGGAGGGCCTCTTGGGCGCAGGCCACAGCTAGGGCGTGCGCCTGCTTGGACTGGAGCTCAACCAGGGCGCTGCGCTGGCTATCAGTACCCACGGTAAGCAGAGCCAGGCTAATGGCCGTGGCTGCTGCGCCTACTACCAGTACTGCTAGAAGTGCGATGTAACCGCCGCGTTGGGTTGTGGAGTTTACTGGCATCATGGCCCAACCTCCGCTGAAGTGGTGAAGGTTTTCTGGTAGTCGTATTCGTTGCGGCCAGCGGGATTGGTGCGGTTAATCGTAAAGCTCACCTGGACCGAACCGCTCGTGCCGCTACGCGTAAGGTTAGAGAAAGTAATGCTAGAGATTTGCACATCGTTGCTAGTGAGAGAGACGGCTGCCGCTGTGCCTTCCTTGACCTGCAAGGTGGTGCCACTCAATGAAAATACCGTGGGACTGAGACTGCCGGTAGGTACCACTAGTGTCAGTGAGCTACCCGTAGCCGCGGCTACCGGTGCCGTAATAGAAGTAGCATTGCGAATAGTCTGGGTCATGTAATCCATAATGGCTGACCCCTGGTCGTTCACTTCGTTGATCGTTTGATTCTTGATGCGCGAGTCGACCATCATGCCAAAGAAGTAGGTAACGGCCGTCAGCAAAATGCTTGACATGGCTACGTACAGCAGCAGCTCAATCAGGGTATAGCCTCGCGATTGCCAATAGGGGAGAGGGGTACGGTTCACGGCTAATTCCTCGTAAAGACCAAGACGCCCTGCGTCGTGGAGTTACTGGCACCTACTACCTCATCCAGAGTGCTAGCGTAAGCCACGCCGTTCACGGTGCTGGTCGTGCCGGTAACGTCGACCGTTTTGGCTAGCGTCATGGCGCTGGGCGTGCCAATGTTTACTACTTGGAACTCCCCCGTGGTACTGGCGGTGCCCAAGAAGGCGTATTGATTAGTAATATCTACGTCGATGTCGTTGATAGTGCTGGCGGCCGTAAAAGTACCCAGGCGGGTTGGCGTAGTTGGCGTAGTTACATTGATGGCGTCCAGTGTGGTGCTCATGCCCAGCAGGATTGTATTGCCGTAGCCGCAGATCGTAACAGCCGCTAAGGTAGTAGCCGGATTGTAGGTAGCGGCCAGCGTGGGCGCGGTGGGTATAGTGATATTGATAACCAACATTTCCTGGGTAGTGGAGCTGGTAGCCACGTAGGCATAATTGCCACTTACGTAGACCTCATTCATCTGAATATTATTGTTGTAGCCGCCAACTACTGCGGCTGAGGCTGGCGTAGCTACGTTTACAACCGTAAATTCGTTGGCACCGGTAGTAGTATCAGAGGCGCGTACCACGAAGGCGTAATTACCGCTCACGAATACTCCCTTGGCTCCCACGGTGCCGGTCATACTGACACTTTTGGTAAGGGTGGGGGCGGCTGGATTGGAAATATTAATGATCTCTAAGCTGGTAGCGGCGGTGCCGGTGGTGACGTAGGCGTAACTCCCGTTCACATTGATGTTGCTAGGTGTACCGCTAAATGAGGTAGTGCTCACGATGCTAGGCGCCGCCGGGTTAGAGATGTTGACTACTACAAAGTTATTAGTGGTGGCATTGCGCACCACATAGGCATAATTGCCCGATACATCCACCTTAAGGTTGGCTGTAGTACCTGTGGGCTGGATGCTGCCGGCCACCACGGCGTTACTCCATAATTTAGTAGCCGCTTTCCAATTAGCAAGTTCGCTCGTAAGAGTGAGGCTGCTCGTGCCACCGGCCTGCGGAGTCCAGCTAATGGTACAGGTGATGGTTTTGCGATTAGTGCCCGAGGTGAGAACGCTCACCTGGCGGGTAAAAATATCGGTAGTGTCGGAGGTGCCAGAGAACGCCCACTGCCCTCCGGCCTTGCTGAGGCCATAGGTTGATCCCAGCGTAATGTAGAACGATGGCTTGTCAGTTGTATTGGCACTATCGGCGGCGAACGGATTGGGCGCGGGGTACCCGCCAGTCACGTGATAGGCCGCCGTACCACCGGTACCGTCGGCAAATTGGGTATTGCCGTCTTCGCTGAGTGCGATCCAATAGTTAGTGCTGGCGCTGAGGGTCACCCCGGTGATCGGTAGCGTATTCCAGCTATTGGCCACCGCCGTCTGGATACCGCTAACACCCAGGCGAGCGCCCGGCGTACCACTGGAGTCGGCGTAGATGGCGGCTTGGATGTGAGGGTTGGTGCCATCCACGGTTTTGATGTAGACCGACATTGAGGATACGGTGCCACCGCTAGCACCACTGGTGACTTTGAGTGCGCTGGTGCCATTGTTATTGAAGTCGCTGCTGGCTTCTACGGTAGTGTCACCCAGCGTAGAGCCACTGTCGACCAGGTTGGCGTAGGCCGCCGCGCCGATGTTGCGCGTGGCCGCAATACATTCTTCGGCCAGGAGCTGGGCGCGCAGGTGGTCGTTGGAGCTAGCCGTGGCGCTGCGGCCGTATACTACCGCGCCAATTAATCCTGTGGTGAGCAGGCTGAATACGGCCGCCGCCAGCAGCATCTCCACGACCGAGAAGCCGGCCTGGCTCGTCAGCGGCCGCATGGCCGGTCGGCTAGTAATCAACCATGCCTTTAGCATTGATCGTAATCGTCCTTGTATCGTTACCCGTACTACTAGTGAGAGTCACGTTGCCGGTAGTATTGGGAATGGCGGTAAACTTTGTAAACTGCACCTCTGTTAATCCACTTAAGCTGATGGAACCTGGCACGCTCATAGTCTCATCATAGGCAGTATTGCGCCCAGCAAAGCTAGTGCCTTGGAATAACGTAATCGTGGAGGCTTGTAGCTCCACGCTCCAGGCATTATCGCCATTGACGCCTCGAGCGTAGGTCTCGGCCCGGCGCAGCATGCCGGCAAGGCCTTGGGTGGTGATATCGAGATCATTGCGCCGCACAAATGATTCGTATACGGGCAGCGACAAGGCCGTGAGCATGCCCAAAATGGTGACGGACAGTAGAACTTCCAGCAGCGAAAAACCAAGTGTCCCCCGTATCACTGGTTGAGGCCTCCTACCAAGCTGTAGATAGGCAAGATGACCGAGATGGCCACGGCAATCACGCCGGCGGCCACAAAAATCAATAAGACCGGCTCCATGATTGTCTCGAGGTTCTCGGTGGTGATGTCGGATTTCTGCTCATACGTGCGGCCTACGGTGAGTAATACCTCAGACAACGAGCCGGAACGCTCCCCGGCAATTACCATCTGTTGGACAGCGGGTGGCAGGAGCTTGGCGTTGCGCGGGTAGCGGCTCAAGCTGTCTTTGATGCTGTAACCCTCGCCTAGTGAGGTGCCAAGGTATTGATAAAACTTCTGGTACTGCGGTGCCGAACTGGCTGTAGCCAAAAGCGTAAGCGCCTGAATGATTGGCAGGCCGGCTTCCAGCAGCGTACCGAACAGGTAGCCAAACTGCGAAATCTCTACCTCTTGCATTAGCCGGCCTACGCCGGGGGTGGCATAGAGCAATCGCAGGCCGATAAAACGGGTTTTGGGCGCGCCAAACAAAATATAGCCAACAAGGGCGCAGGCGCCCACAAACAGCGGTACTGCCACTACGCCGTGGGCCTGTAAAAACTGGCCAAAATTTAGCATGAGCCGCGAAATGAGCGGTAGCTTGACGTGCAGCTGAGAAAAGGTCAGGCTCAGGCGTGGCAGCAAAAACCAGGCCACGCCCAGGCCGACAACAAGCGTGAGGCTGAGTACAAAGACCGGATACAGTAGCGCCGAGCGAACTTTGGCCCGGAACATGTGTTGCTTTTCTTCTTGCTGGGCGGCTAACTGGAGATTCTCTACTAAGTGGCCAGAGTGCTCACCCAGCCGTACCAGCGCAAGCGTCTGGCCGCCTGCAATGCCGGACCGCTCAAGCGAATCAGCCAGGGAATAGCCAGCTTCAATGTCGGCTTGCATGGCGGCCAGGGCCTTTTTCATGCTGCTATTGCGCGTAGTAGTGGCAAGCGCATCAAGGGCCTGGCCGATCGGTACAGCAGCCTTAAGGAGCAAGGCCAGGTTCTCGCTAAAGTACTCGCGTTCCTTGAGCGGCAGGTGGTACTTGTGCGGTTTTTTGGCCGCTCGTACGGGAGCAGTTTTTGCTGGAGTCGTTGCCATTAATTCTCCGGTGGCGGCACCACGCGTACCACCTCGCTTATGGTTGTAAGGCCGCTGCGCACCTTTTGTAGTCCATCCTGGAACATTGGCACGCTGCCCTGCGAAAGCGCCAGCGCTTCAATCTCCCGCGTGGAAGGGGTATGCAAAATCAGTTCCTGCATCTCGGGCGTATTTTCAATAAATTGAAACAGCGCAATGCGTCCCTTATAGCCCGAACCGCTGCATACATTGCAGCCTTTGCCAGTGTAGACCGTGTCGGTGGGCTTAAAGAACCGGCTAAGATCGGTGGTAGTGCTCTTAACGTCCTTGAGGGCGGCTTCGGCGGTGGTGCTGTGGCGGCAGGTATTGCAGATTTGCCGCACCAGGCGCTGGGCAATCACGATCTCGAGCGTTGAGGCCAGCAAAAACGGCTCAATGCCCATCTCAATCAACCGCGGTACGGCCGTAGCGGCGTCGTTGGCGTGAAAGGTAGAGAGCAATAAGTGACCGGTGAGCGCCGCGTTCACCGAGATCTCGGCCGTTTCACGGTCGCGGATCTCACCCACCAGAATAATGTCAGGGTCCTGGCGCACAATAGCTCGCAAACCCTTGGCAAAGGTCATATTGGTTTGCTCGCGTACCTGGATCTGATTAACCCCGGCCATTTTATATTCCACGGGGTCTTCAATGGTGGTCACATTCACGCTGCCACGATTCAATAGCTTGAGCAGGGCATACAGTGTGGTAGTCTTGCCTGAACCAGTGGGGCCGGTGGTGAGGATCATACCGAACGGCTTCGCGGCGTAGCTTTCGATCATCTGCCGGTGAGCCTCAGACAGGCCGATATCGCCCAGACTAAAGCTTTGCACATACGAGCCCAGCACGCGCATCACTACCTTTTCGCCGTTTACGGTAGGCACTAAGGAGGCACGTAGGTCGGTGGTGGTGCCATCCTCGCTATGGTGTTGAATCGAGCCATCCTGGGCTGCCAAGTGTTCGTCGATGCGCATGCCGCTTTCGACTTTGATACGGTTTAGGATGTTGTCGTAGTATTCGCGCGGCACCGTACCGGCTTCGCGCAGTGTGCCGTCGACCCGGAAGCGGACGATCACCGTGTCCACCTGCGGCTCAAAATGAATGTCTGAGGCGCGGAACGAGATGGCGTCTTTTACGATCTCATCCACGATTTCCGGCGCCACCCGAGTGCCAGCCTCAATAATCTGTGAGAAGCGAGTGGCCAGCGGCCGCTCATAGAGGCTAAAAGTGGCTTCAATGTATTCCGGCAGTGTGTAGGCCAGCTGTATTTTTTTGCCCTTAAAGGCAGCCGCAAGCTTGTCTTTGTGAATGGCGTCGGGCGTATCAGTGGCCAGAGTGACGGTCTTGTCGGCTACCTGTGCTGGCACTACACGTTCAGCTCGGGCCAGTTCTTCGGGAATGAGCGCCAGCTGCTCTTTGCTGATGGGGTGGTCGCCCAGATCGATAAACGGCAGTTTATAGCCCTCGGCAAGGGCTTGACCGAGGAGTGGTTGATTGAGCAGCTCAGCCCGAATTAGATAATCGATGTAGCCAGTACTGTCCTGCGCCGCCGCCTCGGCGGCCTTGCTATCAGCTTCAGAAATATAACTGCCTTGCAGCAGCACAGCTTTAATTGTTTCAATGCTCGGATACATGCCCCAACCCTCCTTGTCGTATCCTAGACTTTTTTCATTTCATCCACTATGACGGTGAGCGGCGTGTCGGATTTGATCATGAACTTGCGCGCTCCGAGCGCTAGCACCCGCGCTTCGTCTTCATGCTGGCTTAGGTTTGATAATACAAACACCGCAGGCTTGGTCTCGCGCTGTTGCAGGTGCTCAAGTACCTGAAAGCCATCTACCATGGGCATAATCAGATCCAGCAAGACCGCATCGAACGACTGGCTGTCAAGCTGATTGAGACACTCTTGGCCGTTCGACACCACCGTTACGTCGAACCCTTCATGCCCCAGCTTGAGCTCCAGTGCGTGCGCCAAAGGCTTCTCATCCTCGGCGATTAAAATGCGTTTTTGCTTCGTTGCCATATGCCCCTTTCCTCAGTATTTTATCACGATGCAGGTGTGGCCGGAGTACCACCGGCGGCTTCTTTGTTGTCTTCGATAAAACCGTTAATCATGCCGATGATCTCATCTAGGCGGTACTCTGCCTTCAAAATGTATTTCTTGGCTCCCAGGCCCAGCATGCTGCTCACCTTGTCGGGGCTGGCCGAGTTGCTCACTACCAGCACCGGAATGCTGGCCCATTTGGGATTCTCTTTTACTGTCTCCATGAATACCAGGCCATTCATGTCTTTGAGATAGTAATCGAGCCAGATAGCATCGGGCAGCTCATCGAGACTATTGAGATAGTCGAGGGCTTGCTGACCGCTGGCGCAAGACAGCGCGTCCATGCCGGAGAGCTTGAGTTTCTTAGTGATGGCCTGTAGCAGGAGCATCTCGTCTTCTACAACCATAATAGTGGGAGCTTTTTTCGCCATGATCTCTATTGTAACACCGGAACGGTGCCCTCCTTTTGCTTAAGCAGCTGTTCGCGCTCGGTAATGGCTTGCCGAAGCTCAGGAGTTAGCCGACTTCGTAAATCCTCAACCGTGAAAGTCCGAAGTGGCTCCTTGGTCGTCAGGTAAGCCTCAAGCTGCAGGTAGATGTCGATAAATGTTTGATTATATCCGGGCCGGGATGTTTGATCAGGACCAAGCGTAGCGGTCATAGTGCGAAATCGATCGAGCATTGGATCGATGTTTTGAGGATTGGAGGCCAGGATGGCAGTACTTATAACCAGTTCGGTGGGAGTTGCGACGGGCGGGGGAGCCTCGGTCTTGGCTTGAAATAGCCCCAATAGCGATGTAACCAGACCCTGTTTGGTTTTAGTCATGGCATAACCAGCCCGCAAGTAGAATAAGCTGGAAATCAGGCCAATCGTGTCAACCACCAGTGTCGGCAGGTCCTGGGTTTCGGCCGTGGCTAGCGCGTGAAGCGTAGCAATACCTAGCGCCACGGCCGAAGCGAGAAGGCCGCCGGCTAGCCAGCTGGTGGTGCTCTTATAGAAGGCACCAATGCGCCGCTGAGCCGACCAGGCAATGAACCCAGCCGCCAAATACATGAGTGTAGTCCAGGTTACGAGGATAATCGTGACATCAAACGCCGCCTCTGGTGTGGGCACTGGCGCATGGGGCAGGGGAATCGTGAGGAGGCATAGGATGACGATGGCCGGCAGCGCTATGGTCGCCCGGGCCACAATGGTACGGGCGTCAATCAGCCGGGCCAGCCGGCGCGTGCCAATGTAGGCCAGAAAGCCGCCCACCAGATAAGGCAGCATTACCAGCCCGTCATTCACCCAGAAGGTATCCCATAAATCCAGAGCTGAAATAACCGCTAGTTGAATGGTGCTAGCTGCCAGTAAGACCAGGCTCACTACAATTGCCACATAGGCTTGCCGCAGTGCGGTCTTGTAGACGTCAAGACTTCCAAGGAACAGGCCGGCCGCGCCCAGCTGGATAACGGCATAGGCGAGCGTAACGGACAGGCTCAGATAAAACAGCCAGGAGGCAGCATGCCAGGCAGTCGGTAGGGGGATGGCTAAGGCTGCCAGCGCCGCTACTATGGCCCCAGCCAAGGTGACGAGCATCACGATATTGCTCCTACGCATCCAAGGTAACCTCACCCTCTTTTGGCTTCATACCGCTTAAGGGTATGCTAAACCAGAAGGTGGTGCCTTTATTTTCCTTGCTCTCAAACCAAATCTTGCCGCCAGACGACTCCACCACGGCTTTAATGAGATATAAACCAAGTCCCGTACCGTCGGTCTCGACCTTGACAGCGTTAGCCGCGCGGAAGAACTTCTCGAAGATCCGGCCCTGCTGCTCCTTGGGGATGCCGTAGCCGTTATCAGTGACCTGCGAGATTACATCATTGCCTTTTTTGGAGATAAAGACCGAGATCTCGCCTCCCTTGGGGGTGTACTTAATGGCATTGGTAAGGAGGTTGAGATAAACCTGCCCAATCAGGCGTGGGTCCACATTAATCTTGGGCAGGCCTTCATGCACACTGATGATGAGGTTCTGGTGCTTTTCCTCGGTTTTGCCCTTAAGGTCGACAATAATGCCGCTGACGAGCTCGCGCAGATCGGTGGGCTGCGGCGCAATCATAATGCGGCCAGATTCAATGCGCGAAATATTGAGTAAGGCGTTCACCAGGGCAATCATGCGCTCGGTAGAGCTGGAGATATTCTGGGCAAAGTCGAGCTGCTCTGGTTTCAGTTTGCCAGCGTCGCCCGCCACGAGCATCTCACTAAACCAACGGATGGCCGACAGCGGTGTGCGCAATTGGTGTGACGCCAGCGAAATGAACTCGGTCTTCATGCGGTCGATCTCTTTTTCTTTGGTGACGTCCCGGATGATGGTGACGGAGCCCACCACCGTGCCTTCCAGCTTGACGGGGCTGGCGCTAATATTGAGCTGCCGCTCGCTGCCATCCTTGGCCTGAAAACCAAATACACCGCTCGTGATCTCGCCCGTAGCCAAAGCCAGGCGGGTGGGCCGCTGTTCCGGGGGCAAGAGCGGTCCAGGCTGACCCTTCTTTTCAGTTACCTCATGGAGTTCATACGCGTCGGTAATAGCTTGACCCGCCACTGCCTCTTCGCTAGGTAAACCGAGCAACTGCGTGGCCATCTTGTTTACTAACACAATCTTGGCTGTCTCATCGGTGGCAATGAGACCCTCGTTCATGGCTTCCAGGATAGCCTCATCACGCTGCCGCTCTAGAGCTAGGCGCCGGTAGGAGTCTTTGAGTCGTTCGGCCATATGATTAAACGTGGCAGCTAATTGACCAATCTCGTCCTTGCCAGTAATGGTGGTGGCTTGCGAAAAGTCACCATTGGCAATGCGTTCTGCTCCCAAGCGCAGGGCAGTGAGCGAGCGCACGATCCAGCTCGACATACCGGCGCCCAGAATCATTGCGAGAAGCATTACCATGATTGCGAGGCCAACAATCGTCCACAGCAGGCGCTTGGCTGTGGCGGCAATGGCGTCCGATTCATGCATAATGCCAGCCTTCTCGGCGCTACTGGCGGCTGTGATAGTCTGATCTAGCTGCGTTTGAGCCGCGCGTAAATTAGCCTGATTGGCCGTAGTATTGGCGTTATTAATCACGAGAAGGCTAATGCGTACCACATCATTGCCGGCCGATACGATGGTGTTCACGGTTTGTTGGCCTACATTGGGGCTATCGATCTTGGCCAGTGATTGGTAGAGCTGGATTTTATTCTGCAAATCATTGGCTTGAGCAATTACATCAGTCTTCTGGCTCGTAAGCTTACTAGCCGGCGTAGTAGTAATGGCTTGCATATATTCGGTCCGCTGATCTCGCAACCGTGCTACCGAAAGCTCAATGCCTTCAAGTGCGTTTACCCGAGCAAAGTCTTCGCTCACTAGATTGCTAAAAAGGCTATTGAGCGATTGGATCGAATTGATTTGATAGTAGCTCACCCCGGCCAGCAGGAGTGCCAAAGCCAAGAAAGCCAGAATCAGCTTAACGCGTAGCGTTAGTGATTTAAGCATGAGTAGCTCCTTGTCGGCCTAAAGATGTCTTCAAACGGTGCCCCAACCAATGAATGTCTTCTTATTATCAGCTGAGCTGCCAAACTTGTCAAAAGTCTTATGCTTATAAAAACGAAGAGGCTCTAGTAAGGCATAACAGAGCATCGTATAGCCGACGATAGAGCGCGGATCGTGGCCGTATTTTCCAGAGCATGCTAGAGTGGCTGCGGGTGTTGCCTAGAGGAAGGGCTCTTATGCCTACTCAGTTGTATGAGGTGCGCTACCCGTCGGTCGAGCGGATCGATCCTATTCTAGTTCCGCGCACTTCTCTAGTCGACTACGTGATTGTGGCGGATCGCTACTTTAGTGCTCGTCAGCAAGCAGGGGTACGACGGGAAGTTGAAGCGGTGCTGGCGGCCCGCGGCGCTCGAGTCCAGAAATGTATGTTAAAAGCGGGTGGGAGCCGACTCGCAATCACAGTGCGTCCAGCTGATTCTTTGGGTGGATTAGGCAGCTTTGTGGTGCTTGATACTCTGCGTGAGCTCCTGCGGCCCCGGCAGCCCTATGTGGCCGTCGGATTTATCTCGCGTCACGCCTCGGAATGGCCGGGTGTCTATAACATGGGGTTGCGGCTCTTGGGTCAGCTAGCCGATGACGAGCGAGCGGAGGTGCTTGGCCGGATCCAGCGCCTGCCTAGTGTCTGCGGGTATCGCGATGATCGTCCTGACGGTGCGGCATTTGACTGTCTGTTGTCGCTACGCGGGAAGTGGACAGACGACGTCTATGATTTTCTCCTCGAATTACGCCAGATCAAGGTAGCGTTTTGCGCCACCTTTAATCGAGCGGGTTAGCGCCTGCTTGGGCCCGAGCGTTTGCTCGGGCCTGATTATTTGAAGATACTTTCCAACCCCATGGCTTGGCGCTCCAGGGGCGATCCGGTGCGATGGAGGTAGCGGGTAATCAGCCAGCGCTGGAGGGGCGAGGTGGCCAGGGCCAGGCGATCGACCAGGCGATAACGAGCTCGGCGGCGGGTAGCCAAGGCCATAAGCCGGCCGAGGGCTGGCCGGGGAGCTTGGCTTAGTGCTTCGCGGAGCGCCACGGCATCAATGCGGTAATGGTGGGGATAGCGCTGCACATAGAGATCCAACTGCTCCTCCAATTTCCGGAAGGCCACTGTATCCGCCGGACCCCAAATGCAGTGGCGCACCAGCGCCAGTATCACCAGGGTGTCACGTTCAAAAGCCAACGAGGCGCGCAACGGGGCGGGCAGGCGTAGCTGCTGACCGAGTGCCACCATATAGTTGGCTGCTGTCGCGGCTGCCTGGCCTTCGTGCAGCGCCTGGACAGGATGGCGCACTAGAGCGCGTAATAATCCCAGAAACACCGGCTCCGTGACGAGTCGGTCCCAGGTGATCCAAGCCAGAGATGGCAGCCTGGTGCGTCGAAAATAACGGCTCTGCTGGGCAAACTCGCGCACGTACAGGCCTTCTTTGACGGCCTGGTCGGATAATCGCAACAGCTCGATAAAAGTCTTAGTATCGTCAATAGCATGGTGAGTGCAAAATGCCGCTATCGCCTGCTCCACCGTAACGTCTCCGATCGCAAGCTGTAGGGTGACGGCTGCATTTAGCTCATTCCAGAAGGCCCCGTTGCCCATAAACGCCACCGTATTCCAGCTGGCCTGAGACCAGCCGCCCGTCTGGCACCATACTTGAATGCCAGCAAACTCCGGCCGGCTGCGCAGTTGCTGTAGATATTCGGCATAATCCCAACCCACAAATGATGGGAATAGCCCCATGCCTTCCCATTCTCGCCGCGCCTGCAGCTCTACTATCACGCGATGTCGTCCTGTGAGGAGTAGGGGATTGAGCGCCAAGTGCCGCATAAAGTCCGTGTCGCCATACTTCATGCTCAGGATAAGCCGATCGCTCGTAAGACCCTCCACGGCTTGGGTCAGCGTGCGGTGGTTCCAGATGAGATCGCCGGCGGGGTACATGCCTACGGTCCAAGTGCGGAATATCAGCTGCGCGTTATGCTGCTCGCAGATAGGTAATAGGCATGCTAGCAGCGCCCGGATCTGGTGCGGCCGGCGTGCTTCCACCCGGCTCAAAAAATCGCCGGTTACATCTTGCCCGTCATGTTCGCCCACGCGCAGCACAATGCCTTGCACGCTAGGAAATAGCTCGAACATCTTCGCCATCACCCCGGCTAAGAAGGCTGCTGGTGCCTGGCCTGTGCGCCGTAGTTCAGCATTGATCTCGGTATTGCGAAAGAGATAATCAGTCGTAAAATACACTGCTAATCCCTCGGTTTTGGCCGCCTCGCACAGACGTCGATACAACACTTGGTACTGGCTAATACGCCGCTGCAGCTCGGGTCGGTAAAACGATTGGTTAACAGCGTGAGCCACGTCGTCTAGGCTCAATGCATTGTAGCCGAGCTCTGCTACCCGCCGAGCGTACTCTTGAAACCGGGCCACAATCCGGTCTTGCGTGGCCAGTGAGAGTTGGCCCGCGGTCTCAAGGCCGGCAAAGTCGATCTTTGACCAGTTGATAAGCGCTTTGCCCGGGACGGGTTCGTAGAATGGCCCGAGTGCATCAATGAGGTAAAGCTTTTGCACGCGGTCATCGTAGCATGGTGTTCTACCGTGGCAAAGCTATGAGGCGGGCTGCTTAGCTGGCCGGCGTGCCAGGACTGAAAGACCTTAGCCTAGGCCGTAGTAGGCAGTTTCTTCCAGTAATGCCAGGCAAGCGTGGCTAGCAGTACCAGGCTCACTGCGCCACTCGTGATCGTAAAGATCAGGCTAGGATGAGCAAACCAACCATCACCAAATTCCTGCACATAGTTAAGCCCAGCATGGGCCGCAATGGCTGGCCAGACACTACCCGATGTAAAGCGCGTAAAGCCGAGCACAACGCTGATTAGTAGGGCCGAAATAAAGAATGCCACGCCACCTATGGCCAGATTGCTGTCGGGTCCAAGTAGCTGGCCTGAAAACAGCAGTCCGCTATGCCAAATGGCCCAAATCACGCCCACGACCAAAACAGCCTTGCGCACGCCGATTCGCTCGCTTAGCTGGCTCTGCAGATATCCACGCCAACCCACCTCTTCATATATCGCCAACGGAATAAAGGCGATCACATGGCCAAGCCTACCCAGAGGATTGGCTTGGCCTAGGCCCAGGAGTGCAGGCACAGCATAGCTCGCTACACTAGTCAGTAGGAGCAGCACGACCGGCAGGTAAGCTCGCAGGTTGCCAACCTTATGTACGCCTAGTGAAGCTAGATGGGCTCGGCGGTTGGGCCAAATCAAGCACAGGTAGAAGGCGATAAAGCCGGGAAACAACAGTTCGGTGAGAGGCGAGCCGCTCGGCAGCAGAGCCCCCGGCATAGCCAGAAGAACGAGGACGATATATGCAATGACCGGCAGCCACGATCGGTGCGAGGGGGAAGAGCTCATGGGCGACTTTTCCTTCGTTACTATTTGTAGTATCGTATATAAAAATAATTTGATAGTCAAACTATATGAAGAATACACCCGAATCCACGTCCTTTGACGGCGGTCAAGAAATGAGTATGTGGATGACGCTTATGCACGAAGCTATGGCGGCTAAACTTGGCCTGAATGCCACCGATCTCAAAGCCTTAAGCTTATTGCGCCGGCAGCCGAGCTTAGGACCGAGCGAACTAGCCGTCCATATGGGCCTTACGCGCGGCAGTGTTACCACCTTGCTTGACCGGCTAGAGCGTAAACGTTTTATCCGCCGCTCGCGTCATCAGGCCGATGGCCGCCAGGTCCGCCTGGAGCTCCGCGCGGAACGCCAGCCGGAGATTGCTGCTTTGTACAGTTCGCTTGGTGGGCGCATGGCAGCGCTTTACGGTACCTACA
>JARIHM010000018.1 GCA_029288275.1 Candidatus Saccharimonadota bacterium
GACTAGTCGTCGGCAGCGTCAGATGTGTATAAGAGACAGATGCCAAGACAGTGTATGTGTACGGTTTTCCCCGCCAGGTCTTTACCGGCTGGTTGTCGCCCATCATCAACTTGGACGAGATTATTGATATTTCGCTCTACATTTACCCGGTGGAGAGCCGGGTGGTCCTCGAAAATCTGCGCAAAAAAGTCGGCCAGCTGGAGGCCAGCTATACCATCAATCAGGAGAAAGGCCGTGTTCGTGACCCCGGACTCGAGGCCGCCATCCAAGACGCCGAGGAATTGCGCGATAAGCTGCAGGTGGGGGAGGAGCGGTTCTTCCGCTTTGGCCTGTACCTCACTATGTACGCAGGCTCACTCGATGAGCTAACCCAGATCAACCGCAAGATCGAGGGCATCTTTGGCCAGTCATTGGTTTACACCAAGCCGGCCACGCTCCAAATGGAGGCTGGATTCAACTCCACCACACCGCTGGCCAGCGATCAGCTGCAGATCTCGCGTAACATGAATACTGGCGCCATTAGTACGGCTTTCCCGTTTACCTCGGCCGAGCTCAGCCGTAATGAGGGCGTGCTCTACGGTCTCAACCGCCACAACAACGGCTTGGTGCTGTTCGACCGCTTCTCGCTTGAAAACGCCAACATGGTGGTATTTGCCAAGTCTGGTGCCGGTAAATCATTCGCTATCAAGCTGGAAGCCCTACGCTCGCTGATGATGGGCGCCGAGATCATCGTCATTGACCCTGAAAACGAGTACCGCACGCTCAGTGATGCGGTCGGCGGCAGTTATCTGCGCTTATCACTTGCCTCAAGCACGCGCATTAATCCATTTGATTTGCCCCAAGTCTTCGACCAGGAAGAGGCCGACAACGCATTGCAGGCCAACATCATCACCCTACACGGTTTGCTGCGCCTGATGATGGGCGGTGCTACCGTCAATACCAACACTGGCGCCACGCTCACTACGCCCCTAACACCAGCCGAAGATGCCGACCTTGATGTGGCCATCATCAATACCTATGCCCGCGCCGGCATCACCAAAGACCCGCTAACGCACAACGCCACGCCGCCTACCATGAATGACCTCTACAACACCCTGGCCTCCATGACGGGCAACGGTCCAGCCTTGGCTCAGCGGCTCCGCAAGTACACCACCGGTACCTTTAGTGGCATCTTTAGCGAGCAGAGTAATGTACAGCTCGATAATCCTTTCTTGGTCTTTAATATCCGCGACCTAGAGGATGAGCTGCGACCCGTGGGTATGTACATTGCCCTTAATTACATCTGGAACAAGGTCAAAAGCGATAAGCGCAAGCGTATCCTGATCGTAGACGAGGCCTGGCAGCTCATGAAGTATGATGATTCGGCTAACTTCATGTTTAGCTTGGCTAAGCGGGCTCGTAAGTACTACCTAGGCCTCACCACTATCTCGCAGGACGTAGAGGACTTCCTGAGCAGCAAGATGGGCCGCGCCGTAGTAAGCAACTCATCACTCCAGCTCTTACTCAAGCAAGCGCCTAGTGCTGTAGACATCATTGCCGAGACCTTCAAGCTTACCAACGAGGAGCGCAACCGACTTACTCAATTCCCGGTAGGCGAAGGATTGTTCTTTGCCGGCCTCAATCACGTGATCATTCGCATTTTGGCCAGCCAGACCGAAGCGGAACTCATCAGTACTAGTCCGCAGGCGCTGGCCGCCGCCCGCGAAGAGCAGGCTGCTGCCGACCAATCACGGGGAGGTGAGGTAGGGTAATGGCCGAGCCAGCGCGCCAAGACCAAGGTTTCTCGCACGAAGAGCTTGAGCCTGTTCAATCGCGCCCCACCCTACGCTCAATCCAGGGTGGGGGAGAGGGCGGCGAGGCGCCCAACGGCCGCCATTTATCGGCCGTACCAAGCCCCGGCCCAGAGGAGCCGGCCCCGGCGGCAAACGGAGGTGGCCGACCAAATCTACGACTCATTCAGGGCGGAAAGTCCGGGGGTGATGACAAGGAGGCTATGCTTAAAAAAGCTGCGGATGCCGGTGCCGCCGACACCAGCTACGGTAGTTTCGCGGCCCGGAAGGGCGCCAAGGATATCGAAGCCGGAAAAGATCCGGGCAAAGCCACTAGCCGCGCCCAGGGCCTGAGCAATCGCATCCAAGGCGCTGGCTCGTTCATCAGCAAAAACCGCAAAGCCTTTCTTGCCGGTGGCGGCATTGCTGGCGCTGTTTTAAGCGCCGTATTTGGCTTTCTAGCACTTCTGCCACTACGCCTTGAGTCGATGATGAAGAACATTACCGAAAAGCGTGTCACCAACATTGCCGAGCGCAGTGTTGAGAGCCAGACCGAGAAGCTGGTTGAGGGCTATGCCTCCGAGGAGCTGGCCGCCAGCGCCGGTAGCGAAACGGCTGCCGCTGCGGAAGCCGACGCCGGTGCTGACGTCGCCTTCGACCGTCTCTTGGTTACCAACGGCAGCTTGCGCAAAACGCTCTATCGAACCTGGCGAGTCAATAAATTTGCTACGAAGCTGGCCAAGGATCAAGGCATAGTCCTTAAACGAGGCGCCAAGTTTGGCACCCTGGACTATTACAAGGACGGCCAGCTTATCGGCAACCTTGGTAGTAAAGATGCTCGGCGAATTATTAATGCAGCCATCAGGCAGCAAACCAAGTGGTGGCAGTTCCTCAAACGCGCCCACCTCCGGCGCTGGTTCCGCAATGCACTCGGTGTCCAGCTCTGGAAATTCTTTAAAGGCGAGAAGGACCCCGATGCAGCCACCAAGGAGGTCCGTGGCAACTTGGTAGACGCCGCGGCGGCCGAGGATTCAGCCTTAATGCCTAAGATTATTGATGATGCCATGTCCGGTGACTCGCACGATAATAGTGCTGATCAGGACGTCAAGGACGGAATTAAAGCTTCCGAAGAAGCGGCGGCCGATGCCGTCAAAAACGCCGATGTGAAGGCCTCAAGCGGAATTCTACGAACGATCTTCGTCAAAACTCTAGGCGAGCAGCTTGGTAGCAAACTGGCTACTATCGTCGCTAAAGCAGCCGGTCCGCTTATCATTATAGGTATCGTCGATATTATGGCTCGGATCAACCACTTCTTAGGCACCGGTGGTGCCGATGAATCCCTGGCCAAGCTCCATCAATTTGAATATGCAGCCCAATTTGCCCAATGGAACGTGGCCAACGACCAAGCCAAAGACGGCACCACTCCTGATGGCAAAAAGGTGACCGGCCCCGAGGTTAATGCCCTCATGAACCAGGCAGGTGATCCGGCTAAGTCCTGTGGCTTCCAGCAGCTCTACACGAACAAAGTGGCGCCAAATTGCCAGTCCGTAACCACCACAAATGATGGCACCGATAACTTCCTTAGCCGCTCGCCCAGCAACGGTATCCATACCTTTGCTGAAATGTGGAACATCGGCATGGCACTGGCGGTTACACCCGTTGGACCGATGGGGCCAGTACTCTATGCTTGGTACTATAC
>JARIHM010000040.1 GCA_029288275.1 Candidatus Saccharimonadota bacterium
GGGCTGCGACCGAGACATTTTCGAACATAAAAACTCCCTCGGCTGTCCGTAAAATGCGGACCGTCGCCCAGCCAAAAGTTTCGAAAACGATTGCCAGGTCATCGCAAAAGGTGGCCAAGGCGGTCCAGGTTGGTTTTAAGCCGCGCTATCTAGCGCATCTTGGCTTGCTGGGCATGGCCAGCTTGTTGGTGCTCGGCAATAATCCAACGCGGGCGCACTCGTTGTCGGTCAAGCTGCTATCGGCCCAGGCTGGCCCGGGTACCGTGCTGGACGACGCCGATGCGGCAAACATGGCGGCCGATATGGCCCAGAAGAGCAGTTTGCTGGTCACTACCGAGGCGTCCAAAACGGCTACGGCCGTAAGTCAGCAGGTAGCGCTCCTCACCAGCGATGATAACGCCTTGGCTAAGCGCCAAGTCGTGACCACGGCGGGCAATGCTACCCGTGACATCACCACCTATGCCGTACAGCCGGGCGATACGCTGTCGGCCATTGCTACTAAGTTTGGTATCACCACCGACACGGTAATGTGGGCCAACAACCTCGATGATGCCGACAGCATCAAGCCAGGCGCCTCGCTCACCATTCTGCCCGTGAGCGGATTGCTCTACACCGTAAAGGATGGCGATACGGCTGACAGCCTGGCATCGACCTATCAAGCCAATGCAGCTCAGATTATCAGTTTCAACAATGCTGAGGTTAAGGGCCTGACGCCCGGCGCGCAGATCATCATTCCAGATGGTGTGAAGCAGGCTGCGCCCAAGCCAGCGGTTACAGCCCCCGTGACCTCCAGTCGCGTGGCAGGCGCATCTACCGTCCGGCTGACGCCCTACTTTGGCGGCGCGAACGGCTATGCCTTTGGCTACTGTACCTACTATGTGGCCTCGCGCCGCAGCGTGCCTAGCAACTGGGGCAACGCCAACCAGTGGTATTACAACGCCCAGGCTTCCGGTTTCTCGGTTGGCTCTACGCCCGTGCCTGGTGCTATTGCCTGGACCGGTGCCGGCTACTATGGCCACGTAGCTTATGTTGAGAGCGTTTCGGGCGGCATGGTGACCGTTAGCGAGATGAACTTTAATGGCAACTGGGATCGGGTTACCTCTCGTACCGTGTCGGCTGGTAGTTTCCGCTACATCTATTAGGCGCAAAAAAAGACATTCGCCCCGACACTACCGCAATGCAGCGGGTGTCGGGGCGTTTGTTTACGGCACATCCAGCCGAAACTGTTGTTCGATCGGCTGATCGCCACGGTACTTCACCTCGATTTCATGGTGGCGGCCTGTCCGGCGCGTCTTAAAGACAAACCAGAAACCTTCGGCCCACTGTGCGTACCGGTCAACATACAAAGACAAGTACACGTCGCCGTCCGTCCAGCTCAGCCGGATCCGGGCGCGCTCCACATGGAGCGCGGCATCGGCGTACGGTGCGATGTCGGTTCGGTGTAGCCGGGCGTTGCCGGCCTGAAGGGCTCGAATAATGTAGTACTCTTGCTGGAGCGATTCGAGCGCCTCTTGCTGATC
>JARIHM010000060.1 GCA_029288275.1 Candidatus Saccharimonadota bacterium
AGATGAAGTCGCGCGGTGTGATCTCATTGCGGAAGTTCTTGCCGATCTGCGCTAAACCAAACGGCAGCTTAGGGTGGATGCTGTCCAGTACGTTTTTGAAGTTGACGAACATGCCCTGGGCGGTTTCTGGCCGTAGGTACACCTTGGCGGCCGTATCATCAATAGGGCCAGCTTGGGTGCTAAACATCAGGTTAAAGGTGCGGGCTTCGCTCAGCTCGTTACCCTCAGGGCTCTTAAGGCCGAGTTCCTTAATTTTGGCGCTCATCTGCTCCATGGTGAGCTCGGCAGCATGGTCGATGCCGGCTTCTTCGAGTAAGTGGTCGGCCCGGTAGCGCTTATTGGTTTTGAGGTCTTCTACGAGCGGATCGGCAAAACCGGCGCCGGTGTGGCCACTGGCCTCCCAGACCCGGGCGTTCATGAGGACGGCAGTATCGAGGCCATACATATCATCGCGCTCGGTCACGAAGTGACGCCACCACAGGTTCTTAATATTGTTCTTTAGTAATACGCCGTAGGGGCCGTAGTCCCAGGTGCCGGCCAGCCCCCCGTAGATCTCGGAGCCTTGAAAAATAAAACCGCGCCGTTTAGCCAGCGCAACTAATGTGTCGAGCGAGGGGTGCTTGTGTGCCATGAAGAGTTAAAACCGGATGTTAGATTCGTGTGTGAGGTCATTATAGTCGTCTTGGCCCAGGCTTCCAACCTCTACCAGGTAGGCTAGATCGGCTTTGTAGGTGGCCAAAACGGTCTCATAGCGGCGGGACTGCTTGTCGGCCAGAATGCGTAGTGTAGCCATGTAATCCTTGATAAACTCTTCGACCTCTTCGGCCGTCATCATCTCGCCCTCGGTCAGATCGGGGTGAGAGACGCAGCGGGCGGGTGGTTCGGCGCCGGCGGCTCGGTAATCGGCTAATTTCCAGGCGAGTTCAGAGGTAGGTTGAGACATAATACAGGTATTATAGCAAATAATACGGGCGGGACACGCTTGCGCGTCCCGCCCTAGCTTAGGTCTATTTCTTCGGCCGACAGTCAGACTTCTTCTTGAAGTGGGCCTGCATTAGCGTAATAGCCTGTATGTATGATTGGGCCGGGTTGGTCACATAACCAATAACTTTCTTGCACGTTGGGCACTTGACCTCAGTACTGAAATTGGCGATCTCGCCGCTCGACTTGTCGGCCATTGGTGCTCCTATCTAACGGCTGCACAATGAGCTAGGACGATGGTCGGCACTCGGGATGCTTATTGAAGTGCTTTTTCAGTCGCGTTACGGCACTTACCCATCGATTGGCAAACATACCAAGGTCGGCGCCGCAGGTTGGGCAGCGGACCCTGTCGGCAAATTCAGTGTGTTTCCCGTTTGTCGCGTTAGCCATTCATTACGCTCGTTTGGTAGGTTTGCAGCTAGGACTAGCCGCAAAATGCGTGGCCAAGATCCTTTGGATCCGGTTGGCTCGGCTGTGGGAGCTGTTGATGGCAAAGATACTGCCAATCTTTTGGCGGCAGGCGGGACAACGAACGTCCCAAGTTGATTTACTCACTCAGAAGCCAAGATGAGTACGCCAAATGCCATCAGGGCCGCTTAGGCCCCAGAGCCAAAATGACAGATCTGCAAAGCTACTGAGCCGACTCCAAATGCGCGAGCGTCGTGATGCGGGCATGTGCACTCACCTTCCTGTGCGGGATGAGACGCTGATTATGGTGTCATAGAATAGTGGACAGATCAATGAATACAAGAAGCCTCCTGGTTGCGGGGCAACCAGGAGATAGTGGCGCGGGACTACAGGTCGATGCCGGCGAACGTCAGCACCCAGTCGATGGGTACGACGACGATGACCACGAGTCCTACGACGTAGCACAGCCGGGGCACCCGTATGGCCTTCATCTCCGCCGACAGACGGCTCCAGAGGTTCAGGTGGGTGTCGGCCGTGATCGCGGCGAACTCCTGTTCCTCACGACTCACCTCTTCGGGCTGTCGCGGATCGGTGTAGCGTCGGATGCTGGTGTAGACGAGCGCCCAGACCGCCACGCTCACGATGAACGCGATGGTGTGACCCTCGACGATGGCCTCGATCGCGTTGCCGAGCAGAAGCGCGATGGAGGCCCACCAGTACCAGGCGGGCGCCTGGACCAGATCCATGAGCCAGTTGAGCACCTTGTCCTCGGAGTTCGGGTTCAACGAATCGGGCTGGGACATGCTCCTCAGCCTTCCTTTCTTGGCGTAGGGCGAGAGGATTATTCAATTATATAATTATAATTTAGTCAAATAATGGTGCCAAATCCAGGGCGGATGGCCTTGCCAAGGTGGTGCTCATAGAATTCATCACACCAAGGGAGGCTGCTGGCCGCCAAGGTAGCTGCACCGGTGATTTGGCTGACCGTGGTGTAGGGATAATCGGACAGTAGACGCCAGAGCTTGATTGTGTTTGTAGGCATGGCGTGGCTGCCGGCGCTGGCGCAAGCGGTGCAGACAATGCCACCCCGGGCGGCATCAAAGGCATAACTAGCGTCGGGGTTGTCCTGACCGCAGGCCACACAGCGTTGAAGCTCTGGTCGGTACCCAGCGAGCTGGAGGAGGCGCAGTTTAAACCATAGCTCGATGAGCGGACCGGCGGCGCCGTCGCTTAGCGCGGCCAAGGCCTCGCGCAGGTGTTCGTAAAGCTCCGGTTGGGCTTGATGTTCCTGCGCGATGCGGTCAATAAGCGCCCCGAAGGCGTAGGCCAGTGCCAGCCGGCCATAATCATCGGTGAGGGCGTGCGGATACCAGACGAGCCGCGCCGAGGTGATGGTATCAAGCTGGCGGCCAGTTGCTAGCTGTAGGACTACCTCTCCAAATAATTCCAGGTGACCGGCTGTCCGGCTCTTGATCTTACGCACGCCTCGCGCTACCGCGCTGAGCTTGCCATACTGCGGCGTCAGCAGCCGAATTATCCGATCGGCTTCACCGAAATTAGTCCGGCCAATCACGAGGCCGGTTGTTTGATAGCTTGGCATATGCCTATTGTACGGCTAATTCGACTTGCGATGGTGCTTAAGCACCTTGACGGCCTTGGCAACCACTTCGTCGGGGGTGTGGTGACTCTTAATAAGATAGTCGCTGACGCCCAGTGCCTTGGCTAGCTCTTGATTCATATCAACCTCGGCTTGGCCAAGATTGGTAAGTAAAATAACCGGGATTTGGCGCAAACCAGGCTGCTTTTTGATCTCTTTGAGCACGTGGAAGCCGTTGAGCTTGGGCATTAAAATATCGAGCAAAATAAGTTCAGGCTCAAATTCACGTAGAATGGTGAGACACTCCTCCCCATTGGTGGCGATGCGGACTTCGTGGCCTTCAAGCTCAAACTTGGCTTGGTACATTTCAACTAAAATGGCATCGTCTTCGACCAGTAGGATCTTGGCCATATGTGTCTCCCTTTAAGACTCTGACTTTGAGTGTATCAGATAGCATGCACCCACCCAAGCCTAAGCGCAATGGTTAAATTAACCAAGCAAGGGTAGCTGCTTGGCTATTGGCAGTGTAAAGCGAAATTTGCTTCCCCTACCCTCTTGACTGGTCACCCAAATGCGGCCTCCGTGAGACTCCACGAGGTTTTTTACGATATACAAGCCCAGGCCGCTGCCACCCGCTTGGATGCTCATAGGATTGTAGATCCTTCCAAATTTAGTAAAGAGCCGGTCGAGCTGGCTCTTGGTAATACCCACGCCATGGTCGGCTACGGTGGTGGTGAGCTCGTCGCCCTGAACATGAAACTCCACCTCAACCTCGGTGCCGGGCATGGAGTACTTGATGGCGTTGTCAACAAGGTTGAGCAAGATTTGGTGTAGCCGCGTTTCATCAGCCAGCACGAGCGGCAGGCGCTTCATACGCTTAACTCGGATCATGATCTGATTGGCAGCTCCCTTGCCGGCCAGCTCACTCACTACTTCGCTCAGTACATTTTCCATGGCCACCGGATTGATGCTGAGATTGACCTTGCCAGATTCAATGTAGCTGACGTCGAGCAGGTCTTCGACCAGATCAATCATGCGCTGGTTGGACTGATAGACGCGTGACAAATAATGGAACTGTTTATCGCCCAGCTCGCCAAAGTCCTGCTTGAGTACCATGGAGAGAAAGCCCTTGATGGCGGTGAGTGGTGTGCGCAACTCGTGCGACACAATAGAGATAAAGTCGCTTTTAATTTCATCGATTTCACGGTCCTTTTGGATGTTACGCACAATGGCAATGCCCGAGGTGACGCGACCGGTGTCATCAAAAATGGGCGAATAACTTACCTCAGTCCAGATACGCTGGCCGGCTTGGCCCTCAATCAGCTGCTCGGTCTTAGCGATGGTCATGCCATCGCCAAGGACGCGGGCCAACGGCGAGCGGCCCAGGCCAGCATGCTCGGTACTGACGGTTTTAACGATCTTATCGAACGGCTGGCCAATGGCCTCGGCTGCCGGCCATTGCGTGATCTCGGTAGAGGCCGGGTTAAAGCCCACAATGATGCCACGCCGGTCAAAGATAATGATGCCCTCTTCGGTAAAGCGAAACACCGCCTCCCAGCGCTCACGGCGGGCATTAACGTCGTGATAGAGCGTGGCGTTCTCGGCCAGTACCGCGAGCCGAGTAGCGGCCAGGCGCAGTAGTTTGGCATCGTGGTCACTGTAGACGGCGCTTGGCCGGCTCACTAGGAGTACACCCAGCGTTTTAGAATGGTGCATGATAGGCGTAGCGAGTTGATGCGGTGTTTGCTCACGGTCGCTGCTAGCGTCCTGACGGGTAGCAAAGGCTTGAGCCACCACGTGGCGCGAACCGAGCTCGATAGTCTCGGGGTCGTTGCCGTCAGCGGGTTGAGCTTGTCTGCGGATGAGCTGCTGGCGGCCGGGCTCGTAGAGGTAGATGCTGGCCGCCGGTGATTCGAGCAGACCCATAATCTTGCCCAAATATTTCTTATAGATACCGCCTACATTAAAGCCCACTATGGTGGACAGATCGGCCAGCTGCGATAGTTCGCGCAGATGACGCTGGGCTTTGGCGGCCATTTCATTGGCTTCGACCGTTTTTTCGATGAGCGGTGTAATATCACGCGCCGTGGCTACGGCCCCTACCACCCGCTGACGCCGCACTACCGGACCAAAGGACAGCTGCAGGTGCCGGCCGCGGCGGCCAAAATGCGCATAACACATCAGGCGCTTACCTTGTAGTACGCCAGCCATCAGGAGCGCCAGATCTTGGTCAAAGCTAAGGTCGGCGCGGTCCTGCATAGCCTCCAGGAACGACCGGCCCAGTACTTCCTCGTCTAGATCAAAGAGTTGTTGCCACTCATTGTTGCACTCTAAGATCTGACCTAGCTCATTCATCATGATAAGGCCGTGCTGCAGGTGTGCCTGAATGGTTTGAAGTTTCTCTTTCTCTAGGTAAAGTGAAGTGATGTCGCGAATATTTACCAATACGCCCACGGTCTGGCCGCTGCTGTTGCGATACGGTGAATAGATGGCATCGAAATACTGGCTATCATCGATGGTGGCAAAGGTAGCATGACTCGTCTGGCCGGATTGAGCCTGAGCCATGGCTTGGGTAAATTCGGTTTCATCGAAGACGAGCTTTGCCTTTATGAGATCAATAAACGGCTGATTCACTCGATCAGCCGTGAGCTCAAGCAGGCGCCCGGCGGCAGGGTTGAATGAGGTGAGCTGTCCAGTATTGCTAATCACCACCAAGCCATCTTCCATGAGGTTGCGCGTTTGTTCCACCTCGTTCGCGGCCTGCAGGAGATTTGTGTGGAGCGTGGCATTGGCAAAGGCCACGCTGGCTTGCTCTGCTAGGCTCTGGCTCAGGCGTACCTCGGCATTCGTAAAGTGGCGCGGCGTCTTGGAATAGAGGCATAGCGCTCCTATTAATTCCTGGCCCGAACGAATTTGAGCTACCAGAATACTGCAAATGCCCTCAGCTCGGATGAGCTCGCCCTGGCCGGATATAGCACCACTCGTGGCATCGTAAATCTGGACGGGCGCAGTTTGCCCTGCTAAATGCTGCATGGTGGCCGAACGGCGATCGACTCGCAGGTTGGCCAGATACCGGTCTGACAAGCCGATAGCGCGATAAATCGACAGCTGCTCGCTCCCCGCTTCAATCAGAAACAATGAGGCCGCATCGGCCTTAAAAAGCATCTGGCTGTGTGATAGGAGCGTGGAAGCTACCTGCTCCAGATCGAGGGTGCCGGTGATGGCCTGGGTGATGCGTTGAAACGCCGTGGTTTCGGCGGCGGTAGCCTGGGCGGTCTGATTGAGCACCAGCGTGTGGAGGCGGTCGGCGGCGGTCTGCACCAAGATATGGCGCAACGCCGCCTGCTCGGCCGACGGCAGCTGGTGATCAAACGTCACCGCCGCGCCGAGCCGGCGTTCCGGTACTTCTAACCACAGCCCTTCGGCATGGGCGGCACCGAGCTCTTGCCGGATAGCTTGCACCTCCTGGCGGTTGAGCCATGGCTCAAGCTCGATCTGATGAGCGCCTAGTAAATCATCGTATGCCAACCGACCTTGCTGCGCCTCAGGTAGATGCTGCTCATGGGTTCGATACGGCCCCTCTGGTTCAGCCTGAGCGGCCACGGCTACCCCGGCCGCTCCGGCAGTGCGCAGACCTTCGGCTAAGCGGGCCAAGAGGTCCTCATGCGTGGCCGCCTGCCGTACCGCCGCCAGCATGGTATCAAGCGTGGTAAGGCTGGGCGCAGCCAACCCGGGAGCCGCTGGTTTGTGCATTGCCATATGGTCCCACCGTTACTACTATTCAGATTAGCATTGTCACTCTGGAGGCCTCAAGCGTAAGAATGACAAAAAATGATTCTTGTTTTAGGGCAGAACCTTCGATTGAGCCAGAATTTGGTTAAACTCGCTATCGTACGCAGCGTCCTCGGTGCTAAATACTAGGACTTTATCCCGAATCGGCACCACAATGGCTTTGATAGTCCGCCGGTCTGGAAACTTACCCACAAACTGAACGGCATTGATGCCCGAGACTGTGGTGTCACTGCGCTTCATGTCTTTGACGTTTTGGAATTGCTGAATGTAGGCGTTGAGCGGTTTTTGAATGAGCTGTACCTTGGCGGCTGCCAGCTGGTCAACGCCGGTAGATTTACGAATAAAATCGGGATGCATCAGAAGCGTTACTTGAGTACCGCTGGCCTGCTCCTCATCAACTGATCCATCCCAGTTTTTGGGAAACTTAATCTCGAACGAACCGAAAGCAATCGGTGCGATATACGACCGGAAGGGCGATTCATCGGCGATTTCGGCGGCTTGGGCATCCTGCTTCTTCTGATCATCACGAGCGGTGGTTACGGCACTTTTCACTTGCTGATTGATGGCCGTCTGAGTAATGTGTGCCTGATTAAAGGCATAGATGGTTAGGATAGCAAAGATGATCGCTCCCAAACCCAGGAATGCAACCAATGCCCAAAGCAATAAATTTTTGTTTTTATTGCCGGGCGGCGGCGCAAAATTAATCGGCGTCGGGGTAACCGGTGATGGAGTGGTGGGGGCCGGCGTGGGTGATGGTGACGGTTGCGGATCCATTACTGCTTATGGTAAAACGGTTCGGCAATGAGCGCAAGCGCCGGCTTATGGCTTGCCGGCAGGATACTGGTACAGATAGCTATTCCGGGTTTGCTTGGCCGGCCGGCGGTCAGGAATCGTAAAGACAAACGATACCACGGGGGTGGGCTGGACAAGCTCCTGCCGGAGCTTGGCATCTAGCTTGGCCATAAAACGTTCAAGTAAGAAGACGTAGATGGCATCGGTGGCAGGCAGCTTTACGGTCCAGAAATCAGCCAAATAAACGCGGACCAGATGCCGGTAGCGCCAGGTGACCACAAGCGATATCAGATACAATACCGGATTAAGCTCATAGCCGATAGCATGCAGGCCCCGCTGGGCGGCTGCTCGTAAGAAACGGCCATCACCAGAACCAAGATCGATAATGGTTTGACTTGGCTTAAGGTCTACCAGGTCAAGAAGCGGGCCGTAGTCACGCCGCAGGATGGGCAGGTACGGCGCTCCCACCAGAATGGTAATGGCAAATTGCAATACTACCAGACATAGAATGAGCAGCCACATGGCTAGAAAAGACCGGTTTGATCATCGATAGAATCGAGATCGGGCCCACCGCTAAAAGGATCCTCCACTGGGCTATCTGTGGTGGCAGAGTTGGCCTGAACCGCCCGTGGTTCACTAAAACGTTGTTTGATCTTTTCGATGCGGTTCTCGACCGTAGCCAGATGCTCCTTGAGCTGGGCTGAAAGCTCCATAC
>JARIHM010000058.1 GCA_029288275.1 Candidatus Saccharimonadota bacterium
GGGACACCGGTGTCCGACGCCGAAGGCGCGCAGCTGGTACAATTGGTGAATAGTCTGCAAAATGCCCACCCCGCGCTGTAAATTATGACTACCGCACTTCATCTTCCCCGCTTGCAACGCAACGTGCCACTGGCGCCCTACACCACTTACCAAATTGGTGGTCCGGCCGATTTTTTTGTAGAGGTGCGCGATCAACACGAGCTGGCCGCGGCGGTGCGGGCGGCCCGGGCGGCCAAAGTGCCGTATTTTTTGCTGGGCACTGGCGCCAACATCTTGGTAACAGACAAGGGCTTCCGTGGCCTGGTGATTCGCAACCGCGCCGACCATGCTACGGTGCACGGCCACCAGCTCACGGCTGAGAGCGGCGCCACCATCGCGCAGCTGATTGACTTGAGTGCCAGCTACGGCCTGAGCGGGCTGGAGCATTATGTGCTCATTCCGTCGTCCGTAGGTGGCGCCATGTGGCAGAATCTGCATTTTGCGAGTGTGGATGCGCCGCACTGGCAGGCTACGCAGGAATTGCGCAGCGAGCGCACGCTCTATATTGCCGAGAACGTAGTGGGCGCGCGGATTCTGGATGAGCAGGGCAAAATCCGTACCGTCGATCGTGACTTTTTTGCCTTTGATTATGATTACAGCATTCTGCATGACCGGCCGCTGATTGTGCTGGAGGTCACCTTTAAGCTTTCTCCCAAGCCAAAAGCGGCCATCGAGCTGCAAATGCAGGCCAATGCCACTTGGCGCCGGTCCAAGCAGCCGCAGCTCCCAGAGTTTCCGTCGTGCGGATCGGTGTTTAAGAAGATTGAGGGCGTGGGCGCGGGCCGGCTAATCGATCAAGCCGAGCTCAAAGGCCATCGGCTAGGTGGCGCTCAAATCTCGCCGAAACACGCCAATTACATCGTGAACCTGGGCGGCGCCACGGCCGCTGACGTGCTCGGCCTGATTGAGCTGGTACAACGCGAGGTCAAGGCTAGAACCGGCTACGAGCTGCATACTGAAATCGGCATTATTGGCGAGCGCTAGAGCTGAATCCGCCCCGCTTCGGAGTGCAGGCGGCGGTATTCACGTGAGTCAAAGAATGATGTAGTGATAAAGGCTACGCTTGCCAGACCGGTCACGAGCTCCGGCACTTCATAATGCACACTCACCAATAGGAGCAACGCCAAGGCGCCAATGGCATAATGCGCCCCATGTTCCAGGTAAACATACTTGGCCAGCGTGCCGTGATGAGCCAAAAAGACCGTCAACGACCGGATATACAGCGCGCCGATACCCAAACCAAGCGCAATCAGGAAGATCTGATTGGTAATGGCAAACGCCCCAATGACGCCATCAAAGCTGAAGCTGGCGTCGAGAATCTCTAAGTAGATAAAGCTTAGGAGACCGGCCTTGGCCGCCACCAAGCTACTGCTCTCAAATACCTTGACCAAACCGTTAATCGCCAGGTAGGTCAGGAGCCCAAATAGCCCGGCCAGCAAGACCGACTCGCGGGCCGATCCGCCCCATACCATCGCGACAGCCAGCAGCAAAGCCAAGCTGACCATAATGGCTAAATGATTGAGTCGCGCGGCCCACAAAAAGCCCTTCTCCAAGCGGCTTAGCCAGCGAACAGGCTGCTCCGCCAGGATGAAATCCAGAAAGAGCATGAGCAAAAAGACCCCGCCAAAGGCCGCGATGGCTGGATGAGCGGTACGGAGGATATCGGCGTAAGCGTCGGGTTGGTGGAGCGCTAGGTTAAGCGCATCGCCCATGCCCACATGGCCTGCAAGCGCCACGATCAGCAGCGGAAATAGGAGACGCATGCCGAATACGGCAATCGCAATGCCGAGGGTCAGGAAAAGCTGCTGCCATACCCGGCTCATGCGGCCCAGAATGCGAGCGTTCACGACGGCGTTGTCAAAGGAGAGCGAGGTTTCCAGAATAGCTAATATACCGACCGTAAGCGCCGCTGGCAGACCACCGAGCACAAAGGCCAAGACGAGGCCTAGAAAGGTCAAAATCAATGGGATACGGAACATTCGCAGCATTACAGCTATAGTACACCATTGACATATCTGAGGCGATATTATACTATGTGTCGGTCGCGCAAGCTTGCGCCGATGTTCCCTTCGAGCTGAAAGAGGTACACCATGCCTTTGGTCAAGCCGTCGCCGTTCACGCCGGAGCGCATTCTGGCCGCCACCGACGACCAGAAGTTGTTCGAGCGAGCCCAGCGCGCGCTGGAGCAGATCAAGGCCGCCGGCATCGACCCGTCGACCCAGCCGCTGGACTGGGCGTTCGCCCTGCCGGCCACGCCGGACCTGGAGGCCGAGTACGACGAGGAAGATGAGTCCGGCCTGAGCGCCATGGAGAGGTTGGTGCGCGGACTGCTGCTGCCGGCCGCCCTGAGCGACCCCGATGGCGGCGCGCCGGCCATCTTCTACGGTGACACGGTGATCGAGCCGGCATTCGAGCCCCGGGTGAACCTGGGCGCGCCGAACAACTGGATCGTGCGCAACCTGCACCAGCTGGCCGGTGAGCCGCGCAGCGTGGTCACGGCCATGCGGCACCTGCTGGGTGTCATCGCCGAGGAGCGCGAGGAGCCGAAGCTGGCCGAGCTGGCCCAGGACCCGAGCAGCTACCTCAGCCCGCCGTCGGTGCCGATGCGGCCCTATGTGGCCGTGGTGGTGGCCAAGGGCGAGCTGCACGAGCGGCACGAGCTCCGGCAGCTGCTGGATGTCACGCAACTGGCGCCCATCCACTGGATCCTGGCGGTGACGGAGGGCGACGACATCGCGTCCATCTACCCCTACCACGAGGCTGCCCGTGGACTGTCGAGCGCACACGTGGTGCGTTTCGGCAGCATCCGCGAGATGGGTCTCGAGGAGCAGCTGCCGGCCCTACTGAGGGGCCTGCGGCCGTGGTACGACCAGATGACCAAGCTGGACCTGGTGCGGTAACGCACATGCGCTAAGGGCCGCAATGATCGAAAGATCATTGCGGCCCGTTTTTTATGATCCCCAAATGGAAGTGCCCCCAACCACGAAGGTTGGGGGCACCGGGCGAGACGGTCAGACCGTCTCGGGGGTGTTGAGGACGGCCGGGTTGGCCTCGTCGTTGTCGGAGCCGAGCTGGCGCCGGCGGACGAGCGAGTGCACGAACGCGGCCGCGATCAGGAACAGACCGATGGAACCGGTCAGCCACTCCGGCAGCTCGTGCTGCATGGTGGCGAACAGGACGACGGCCAGGGCCCCGATGGCCCAGTGCGCGCCGTGCTCCAGGTAGACGTACTCGCCGAGCGTGCCGCTGTTGGTCAGGTAGACCGTCAGCGACCGGATGTACAGCGCGCCGATCCCGAGGCCGATCATGATCGCGAAGATGTCCGAGCTGATCGCGAAGGCGCCGGAGACACCGTCGAACGAGAAGCTGGCGTCGATCAGTTCCAGCTTGAGGAACAGCCCGACACCGGCAGCACCGGCCACACGCTTGAGGGTCTTGCCGAGCCGGAGGTCGCCCTCGTCGGCCGACTCCTTCTCCGCCTGGCTCTCGGTGATCTTGCCGATCAGGTTCACGATCTGGTAGGCGATCCAACCGATGATCCCGAAGACCAGGACCTCAGTGCCGTGGTCACCGGCGAAGTACCGGCTGACGACGAACAGGGC
>JARIHM010000110.1 GCA_029288275.1 Candidatus Saccharimonadota bacterium
CGATCTTATACCTTGGCAACGGCTAGACGGTTGGCTCGGATCCTGCTTGGCCACGCCGGCGAAACCAGCGCGTTAACAAATGCGGCCGACGATGTTTGGCAATCGCCTTCTCCTTATACGTTCGCACCTGGGCCTTGAGCTTAGCCTCTACAATATCCACGGCAGCATACATGTTAATAGTGCCTTCGCGCGCTACTAATTTGGCACCGGGCAAGGTAATAATAACTTCACAGACAAACCGGTTATCCTCGCGTCCATTAGAATCCTCTTCCAAAATGGCCTCTACCTGGACGGCATCCCGGGCATGGCGCGGTACATAACGGTCAAGCGCTTCAAGCTTATCCCGCACATACTCCTTGAGTTTGGCATCAGCCTCAAAATTACGAGTGGTGATGGTATCTAACTTCATAGCACTTCCCCTCCATAATACTTCTGCAGCACCGCCGGCACCCGCACGCTACCATCGGCCTGCTGATAATTCTCTAAAATGGCAATGAGCGGCCGTTGCGAAAAGGCCGTGGCATCGTTGGTATGAGCTAGCTGGACCTCACCGCCAGTCCGGCGCACGCGCGTCTGGAGCCGACGCGTCTGGTAATCCGTAATGAGATCGGCCGTGTGGGTTTCGCGGTATTTGCCCTGCGCCGGTAGCCAAGCCTCAATGTCGATGCCCCGTGCATTTGGTTTACCAATATCGGCGGTACATTTCATTAGCACCTGATACGGAATTTCCAACTGCTGCATGAGGTATTCTTGGATAGCCACCATAAACAGGTGCTCATCCAGCGATTGCTCAGCTACGGTAAAGCTCTCCAGCTCTAACTTATCAAACTGATGCAGGCGGAAAATACCCTCAGTATCCTTGCCATAGGTGCCGGCCTCACGGCGGAAACTGGTGGCATAGCCAGCAAAGCGGAGAGGCAGCTCGGTCTCATCGATAATCTCGCCCTGATACATCGGCGCCATGCTGTGCTCGGCGCTGGCATTGAGCCATAGGTCGTCGTCTTCGAGCTTGTAGGTAACTTCCTGCGCGTTGAGACGGCCAGTAGCCTCGTAGACCTCAGTGCGGATCATAGCTGGCGGCATCACTAGCGTAAACGGTTTGGTTGAGACCTTGCCAGTCAGGCCAGCGCGCTCGGCGATTTCAGCCAGGATAGTCTCACTCGTCACTACCTCCATCCCAAACTGAATCATGGCAAAATGCAACCGCACCAAGTTGCCCTTAAGGTACGCAAACCGCGCACCGGCTACTTTGGCGGCCCGCTCCTTGTCGATCCAGCCATGCGGATCGGCCAACTGCCAGTGGTTAAGCGGCTCAAAATCAAAGACGGTTGGCTCGCCCCAGGTTTTGGCCACTACGTTCTCGTCTTCAGTTTTGCCTACGGGCACGTCGGCCGCCGGTAGGTTCGGAATTTGCTTCCAGATAGCCAAAATCTGTTCGCCCAAATCATCTACTTTGGCTTCAGCCGCCACCGCTTCATCGCGCAATTGCTTGCCCCGGGCAATCTGCTCATCCGAGGGTTTGCCGCCCTTGCCCTCGGCTGCTAGCGTTTTGCGCTCGTGCGCCAGCTGCTCGGCCTTTGCTAGCAGCTCGCGTCGCTCGGCATCAAGCTTGAGCAGATGGTCGACATCCTTATCAGAAACTGCCGCGTTTTTGGTGCGGCAGGCCGTTTTTACCAGATCAGGCTGTTCGCGAATCACTCGAATATCTATCATGGCCTAAGTATAGCGGCAATTGGCCCCAAACGCACGCGCGGATAGTTCTCGCGAGAATACATTCTAAATTTTAGAATAGGCTGCATATTATGTCCGCTCAACCCGTCACTTTCCGCCATATGCCGCTTGAGGCGGCCAGATTTCATATTCTGTTTGCGCTCGCGAGCGCATCAGAACTTATAGTCCCAGCAATCGAGGAGCGCAATAATAGCCGATGCGGAAGCAGCTGTATTTATCAAACCCGCTACACTCTCGACGAGCGCTCCTCCTACGGGAGCTCCGACACTACCGACGCGTGGCCGAGCTAGCGCGTAGCCGCTCGATCAGCCAAGCCTGATCGAGCGAGGCTAGAAACCAGCCGGCTTTGGGCCCGGAATCTTTGCCCAGAATCACGCGGTAAATCGCCTGAAATACACCTGAAGCTTTCAACCCGGCTACCTCGGCAGCTGCGTAGATCGCATCATGCATACCCTGAGCGTTTAAATCGTGCTCGGTCTCGATGGTATCGGACAGCTTAGCTAGGGCCGTACGCTGTTCCGCGCTCAGTTCCACATCAGGTAGCTCAGCCTGCACGGCAAATTTCACACTGTCTGGCGCATACTTGGTCAGCCAGTTGTGCACAAACTTGAGCTCGCGTTCGATCACCGGCCATTGCTCAGTCACTATGGCTTCATAGCCCGTGCGTTCCAAAATCTCTCGCACCACCTCAGCTTGGCCTTGAGCCGCCTGATAGACAGCTACGAGGTGACTAAAGGCAATCCGCGCAATAGTTCGCTCGCCCTTAATGGCTGTAGCCACCCGGTAGGCCTGCTCAAACTCCGGATGCTGCCCAGTCAAGACGGCGTCCTCAAGCTTAGAGAATTCATCGATCAGATTGTATACACCCACGCCCGGGTCAAAGACGATCACCCGCTTAGGCAGACTCTTGAGTACAAAATAGCGCAAGATCTCTGGTGGCATAATTTGCAGAGCTTCGGCCGGGGTTATGAGATTGCCTAGGCTCGAGCTCATTTTCTTGGTATGGCCAATGAGATTAAGAGTATCGTATGGCACCGGCAGCGGCGGCTCCGCTCCAAAAACCTGGCGGACAAACTCGGCGCCAGTGTCATATGAACCACCTTTGGTGGCGTGCTCCTTGCCAAACGGTTCTACGCGTACGCCGTACAAGGCCCAGCGGGCCGGCCAGTCCAGCCGCCAGCTGAGCTTGACGCGGCCATCGTCGTAGCGCATCTCGCCCTCACTGCCGTCAAGCCGGCGATACCGTAACAGCTTGCTGGCCGGATCATGGCTAAGATAGCGCCACTCGTTCAGGCTCTTAGAATCACTTACGATCTGGATGGGCGCCCAATCTTCGGGCAGATCACGATGAGCTACCGCCTTCATGATCTGCCGAATCTGCGGGATCTTAGCTAGGGCCTGCTCTAGGTACGGCACCATTTGGCCACTGCGATATTGGTCCTCATAGGAGTAGATCACGTCCATCTCGATACCCATCTGGGCCGCTGCGGTCTCAAACTCGGCTGTAAAATGCTGCGCATACCCAGGATGGCAATCCCCAAATGGATCGGGCACCAAACAGATGGGCCAGCCCACATATTGCTCAAATGACTCCGGCAAGAAGCTGTAGCGTTTGCGCAGTGGATCGAAGTTATCCACTACGTGCAAGTGACGCGCTTGGCGACCCCGCTGCCGAATACCCCAGGCAATCGCATCGGTGGTAAGGGCCTCACGGAAGTGACCAATGTGATACGAGGCTGAAGGCGAAATACCGCTCGACACCACGATCTCGCCTTCGGGATAAGCCGCAATCACTTGATCGACAATCTGGTCCAGCCAGTAATTAGAAGTGGGTTCAGTCATGCGGCCTATTCTAACCGAAAAGCCGCTCCCGGGCTAGAGGGCGGCTTTTCGGTTAGAGGGCTGGCCGAAGTGATTCGGCTCGGCTTGCTAGAACTAAATAGACCACTAAGAGCCGATATTATTCGACCCGCGTAATCTTATATGTCAGCACGCCCGAGGGCACCTGAACATGCACTTCATCCCCCGGCTTCTTACCAATGAGTGCCTTGCCGATCGGCGACTCATCTGAGATCTTGCCCTCGTCCGGGTTAGCCTCGGTGGAGCCTACAATAGTGTACTTCTGCTGGCCATCTTCCAGCTCCAGGTGCACCGTTGAGCCGAGGCCAACATGACCGCCCTTCTTGCTCGCAATTACCACGGCATGCTTCAAAATGTGCTCAATTTCAGCAATGCGGCCCTCAATAAATCCTTGCTCGTCCCGAGCGGCGTCAAACATAGCGTTCTCGCTCAGGTCACCGTCGGCCTTGGCCTCCTTAAGGCGCTCGGCAATCTCGGCGCGCTTAACGGTGGTCAGCTCCTTTAGCTCGTCCTTAAGCGTCTGCAAACCCTCGGCGGTTAAGTGAAATTCGTTTTTGGCTGGACCATTCATACCTTGTCTCCTCTCTGATAACAGTTCGCATGAGTAAAGAAAAAACGGAAAAAAATTTCTCGGTCTCCCGAGCATGCGATTCGTAAACTGCTTGTGATGTCTGTATTTCAGTTAGTTTTGCTTTACTATGTTCTGCGATTGTACTCCACGAGTCAATAGTTACTATTGTTTAACGACCATATAAGGCTCTGTAAAGCCTAAATAATGCCTTAATGCTTAGCACCAGCGCCTTGCGTAAAGTACCAAGCCATCGTCTCGCGCACCGGCGGAACGGCATACTCGGCACCTTCGCCAGCATGGACCACCAGCGCCACCATCACGATCTGAGGATTATTGTATGGTGCAAAGGCTTCAAACCAAGCGTCAGGCTTATTCTGCAGATTAGGATCGCCGCCATTGTCATGGACCACCGTCTCAGCCGTACCGGTCTTGCCTGCCACTGGTACCGGCACCTGCTGCTTTATAATGCAGCAGGCTGTGCCGCTAGGGTCGTTGACGGCCATCCACATGCCCTGCCGGACTGTGGCCAGGTTCTGCGCGCTGATGAAGTTCTGACGGGTCACCTCGGGCGTAAACTGCTGAATCACCCTGCCTGCCTCATCCACAATCTGATTCACAAAATGTGGCTTATAGAGCGTCCCGCCGTTGGCGATAGCCGAGATAGCTGCAGCCATCTGGAGTGGTGACACGAGTAGGTCACCCTGCCCTACTGAAATATTGTAGGTGTCACCAGTGTACCAATCGGTACCGGAGAAGGCCTTCTTCCAGGCCGGAGTGGGCACGCGGCCACTGGCCTCACCTGGAATATCGACGCCGGTTTTGGCGCCCAGACCAAAGAGCTGATAGAAACTCGCAAGCTTGTCTACGCCCAAGGGGTGGGTAAAGTCTTCGTTCGTGCCAAACAGGCCGCCCATGACTTTGTAGAAGAAAATATCGGAACTGCGAGCCAGGGCCGTCATCACGTTAACCACGCCCAAACCACTCGTGCGCTCCCAGCCATAGTAGATAGTCGGGTTAGATGGATCATATTTATTAGGCACCAGGATCTTACCTCCATCGAGCACGCTCGTGATGGCGCTCACAATCCCCGCCTGGAGGGCAGCGGCGGCCCCAATGGGCTTAATAATGGAGCCCGAAGGATAGCCACCAGCCGTAACTTTATTAAACAGCGGCTGGCCAGGGTTACTGGTGAGGCCTTGGTAATCGGCTGTGGAGATGCCGCGGCTAAAGAGATTGTTGTCGTAGCTGGGAAGCGAAACCGCCGCTAGAATCTCCCCGGTATTGGGATTGAGAGCCACCCCGGCTGCCTGCTGCGCACCGGAGGCCGTCATTTGCTTCTGGAGGGCTGCGGCAAAGTGTTGCTCAAGCTGCTGGTCGATAGAGAGAATCAGGTTATTGCCCGGCACGGGGTCACGGCTCGCTAGAACTTTGATAGGCTTTTCAGTGGCATCAACCTCGGTTTCTTGACCACCATTGGTGCCTCGCAGCTGTGATTCGTACTGCTTTTCGAGACCCAGTTTGCCGATAAAATCAGTCGGGCCATAATCGCTTGGATCGGCCTTGATCTCATCGGTGTTGACGCGCCCAGTGTAACCCAAAAAGACCGACAGCAAGCCATCATCGGAATACTGGCGAATGGGGTTTACATCCAGCTCAAAGCCCGGCAGACTGCTTGACGACTGATCTACCAAGAGCGCCTGCTCGCGTGTGACACCGGCGGCCGCCAGCTGCGGCACGGAGCTAGCCAAACAAGCCTGGTCGTCCGGGCCATGGCAGCTCTTCTCGACGCCTGCTTGAATATCGGCAGGGGATTTACCAACCATGGCACCAACGCGAGCGTACTCAGCCTGACGCGCCGCTGTATCACGCGGCAAGAGCTGCGGAATGGCTGTGATATCATAGCTGGCCTGGTTGCTAGCTAGCACCGTTTTGTTACGGTCATAAATAATACCCCGCGGCGCCCGTTCCACCTGCTCACGCACGCGCTGCCGGTTGGCCCAGGCCAAATTATCGCTACCAGCCAGAACTTGGAGCATAAACAATCGGCCCACCAACACCGCCATAATGAGCCCAGCAGCGACCCCAAATAGCGCTAGCGGCCGCCGGTTTGTTTCGGTTTCGGGCGAGGCGGCCTCAGCATCAGCCGGCAGAATAGCCTCGGTCCACTCTTCGTGTTTAGCAAGGTTGCGGCTCAGTTTGAGCCCCCGGCGGCCGCCTGTGTCTTCAAGATAGCCAAAGATTGAGCGTGCCACGGGTCCCCCTATCGCAAATTAAGCACGCCAGGCTCGGGCGCCACCGCCCAGCGCACCAACGGCCGCAATCCTAACGTCAAGCCTAAGTTTAACATGATCTCCCAGCCCAGCCGGCCTAGGATAACGCCGAGCGGCCAACTGACGCTATGCGTAGCCAGCCCCGCCAGAATTGCCACGTCCCCTACTACGGTTGCCACCGCTACAAGCACCAAAGCTACCAAGGGACCGCTCAACGTCAGACCGGCTCGGTGGACCAAGCCGGTCACAAGTGCCACAAGCGTGAAAAGCCCAATACGGAGGCCAAAATCAGCACCGCTCGTGAGATCCATTGCCAGACCGCCCACAAGCCCCACGAGCAGGGCTGTCGAGGCAGTACCGGTGAGGCCGATGAGCGCCACCAAGGCCAGCGCCGCATCCGGCACCACGCCAAATGGCCTTAGCGCCGCCAAAAAGCCCACTTGCACTACCAGCGTCACCGCAGCGACGAGGATAAGGCGCGCCGCTCTCATGAGCCAATTACCACAAACACAAAGCGCAATTGGTTCACCTGCAGCGGCGTAGCGATCTGGGCCGATTGAAAAATGACGTTAGCGTGAGCATCCACAGCCTGCACCTGGCCGATGAATAAGCCGGCCGGTACCAATCCGCCCAGACCAGAGGTAGTGATGGTGTCGCCCGGCTTGACCGTATCGGTCTGGCCGATTTTATCCATAGTAAGGCCGCTCCCTAATTGCCCCTGCACAATGCCCAGTGCGCCCGTGGACTGATCCTTGGCCGCCAGTTTAAACTCCGGGTCGGTCACCAGCATAATCTTGGACGTTCCCGCCTGCACATCCGATAAGGTACCAATCAAAACGCCCTGGCTAAGCGCCGCCATGCCGTTTTTGAGCCCATCCTTGCTTCCTTTGTTGATGGTGACAAATTGCCGGTACGAATCTGGCTGAAAAGCCACGACCTCGGCCGCTACTTGGCGCTGGGCGGCGGCTACTTCCAAGCCCAGCTCATTGCGCAGCAGCTCGTTGTCGCGCCGGGTCTCATCATCGGCGGCCAGACGCTGACGCAAGGTAGCGTTTTCTTGCTCTAGAAGCTGATTATCGGCTGCTAACTGCCGGATCCGCCCCAAGTTGCTCAGCGCCTCGCTGGTAGCGCTGCCTGCCCCAGTTAGCATCTGGCTCACGGGTGCCATCGTATGGTCGTAGACCCAGCG
>JARIHM010000129.1 GCA_029288275.1 Candidatus Saccharimonadota bacterium
GCACCATGCTCCGCCACCCAGGCCTCAAAGGCTGGGGCGTCGGCGAAGGCGATGATTGGTAGGCCGGCTTTTAGCTCTGACACGTGGGCTCCTTACATACAAAAATCCATCTGTCTGCACGGACCCTTGCGGGCGGTACCACCGTGCTTTTCCAGATGGAACACTTCATTATCTCCGAGTCACGTTCGGGGCCAACGTCGGGTTCTAATTTCGCCTAGTGGCGATTTCTTCCCGCAGCTTCGCGGTTGATAGCCGCTCATGCACTCTCGCGCAGTGCTTTTAACCTAATTGTGAGGCTATAATACCATAATCTGCTATTTCTCACTGCTTATTAAGGGCTAATTCGGCCCACCGCCTTCACGTATGCCCGCAGTTCCCCAGCATCCATACTATCAATTCGATAGAAAATCCTTCTATGGGCAGTTCGTATTTGCAGCCTATTTATGTCATCAACTTCTTTAGATCCTAGCTTAACAATCTTATTAATGGACCCTTTGTGACTATTAAGCGCCACAACATAGCGTGACCCTAGGGGCATGCATATTTGATTAGCAGACGTAACTCCTACTCCTTCAAAAACACCCACTCGGCCACTATACGAATCTCTAATTAATACTGGCGAGTCGCCAATAATGAAGGACTTGCCCTGCGGCGCAATTCCAATTTCGACACGAGATCGACGAAGATACTTATTAAACTTAGTCGCCATCGTATGGACAAAATCCCTAAAACTTAAGCCATCTCCCAAGCCGATACTAAGTCCATTTCGAAAATCTCTTACAAGAAGCATTGTGTCAGCCAGACTGGGATCAGGGTTTACTTCTCGTTTATACGCTGCCATGAGCTTACCATTAGGCCGCCACGCCTCTGCACCCTTCACCCAGCTATCTCGCTCGCGACCCTCTTCCCAAAGCCGATATACGTTATAGCTTCGAACGGCGTGTAAGGACATAAACAACTTGATTAAATCAGCCCTATACGATTCCCTTGCGGAAAAGATAGTTCCGGCTTGCAGACTAGCAAAAACTTCTGGCATGCGTTTTTCTATTTTTGCCCACCTATTCTCTGATTTATTTTGATCAACTGGGATAAAATCACGGATAAACGCCTCGCCTTCAGCCACCGACGTACGGATTTTACCGTCCGAAAGCTCGAGCACGCCAATGAGACCCTCCGTGTTGTTTAGCTCGCGCAACAGAACTGCCGATACTAAGTGCTGGCGGTGAGTTATTTGTTCATCCATTAAACCAATGATAACTCACGGCAAAACGACTAACGTCTTAGCGCAGTAGAGCCTCAGCAACCTCATGTGCTCCGCTAACAAAAGAAAGAGCATGGAGCGTATAATTGCTTCATGCACCCTAATCAAATTAATGACATCATCAATCGCATAGCAGCCGAAATTGCAGGACAAAAACCTGCGATGATTGATCTGATTGGGGACCAATTACGACGCACTCCGGACATCAAGGATGCGCCAAACAACCCTGCGGTGTATGGGCTCATGTATGTGGAAGTCTCAGCAGACCAGAAAGAAAAGCGAGAGCAGTATGGTTTCTTCGCCCCAGTGTTCGAGTTTCCCGAAGGTGTATACCCAAAACCAATTGCTACCACAACAGAAGCAGAATACAGCAAGTGGAAGGCCTTAGCGGAAGCAGTTACTGAGCCGCACTCTAAGGCAAGATATGCGGATTTGCTGGTTGAGCGACTACCTAACAGCCGAGAACGTTTCGATTACGCCAAAGCCGCCATAGCTGCTTATCGTGAATTTGCAAACTCCAACTGGCCGCATGATCTCGACCGTAAAAATGCACTTGTGCGAGCTTATGAACTTGCAAAGATGTTCAAAAACGCCGCCGCCGTTGAATCAATATCGGCAGAGATGCTGACTATAGCCAGGTCAAGTCTTGAAAGCGACGAAAACGCACCGGGTGTAAGTATGCCTCTGCTTGAATTGCTTGCAGAAGCACGGCCCACAGATACCACTGAAATCATTCGGTTAAACAACGTTGCGATCAAAAAGTATGTCAGCAACGCCTTCGCCATTGATTCTGCCCACCACATTCAAGAACTGCTCACCCCGGCTGACAAGCGATCGGATTTATATCGAGAGCAAGCACAGTATTTTTACGACGAAGCGATCGCGCTGCCGGATGGACTTCAGAAGCTCTACCAGCTCCATAAGACTGAGGCGTTTGCAGAGCTACATGGCCTGAAAGATATTGTCGCCAATGCAATATCAGCCTCTGAAGCTATGCCATTTGAGAGTCTCGGGATGAAGGAGCACTCGCAGTCCTTTGAGATACCTGCTGAGAAATTAGAGGCTTTCGCCAAATCCGTTGCCGGTAACGATGGCCTTCTAACGGCCCTGATTCGGCTTGGCACCCGAAAACTCATGCAGCCGTATGAGGAAAATAAGAAGCAGGCCGAGAAGCAAGCTATTGATCACCCAATGCTCATGCTGTTTAGCTCGTTCAACATGGGAGAAGCCAATAGCATTATCAACTCGCCTGAATCACAAGAGGAAAAACTCAATAGCAGCATAGTTGAAAATGAGCGGCTGCAAATAATGTACTCCAGCGTGTACGTGATGCATGCCATAAATAAGATCATCGAGCAGTATAGCCCAGATCAAGATGCTTGGGCTGTAGCTTTCGAGAGTAGTTTGATTGACGCCAACGAAGCCAGAGCCATAGCTCGCGGCATTATGCACTATGCTAATAATGATGCAGATTCAGCCGTAAAGTGTCTTTCACCCGTTGCCGAACGACTCGTCCGTCAGGCGGCTCGGTCGGTGGGTATACCAACAACAAAGCTGCCAAATGCAAAACGTCACCAACCGGGCGGCGTTAAAGGGCTGGGCGAGATCTTAAGCACGATGAAAGGCTTCATGACCGACGAAGACCTCCGGCGCTACTGGTGCAATAGCCTTGTTGACGTGGAGGGTTATAATATCCGCAACCGCTCAGGTCACGGATTAACTCTAGATTTCAGCAAATCAGATGCTGCAATAGTGATCCATATTCTATGTACTATTCTGATTCTTACTACTCAGAAGAAAAGTTAATACACTATAATCACCCAAAAGGACCACCCCATGACCAACCCCCTCATCACCGGCATCGGCGGCGTTTTCTTCCGCGCCAAGGACCCCGCCGCGCTCGCCCAGTGGTACGACGACCACTTTGGCATTACCGCCATGAGCGAGACTCAGCCCGATCCCTGGCAGCAAGCCGCCGGCCCGACCGTGTTTGCACCGTTTGCGACCGATAGCGATTATTATCCGGCCCACCAGCAGGTGATGCTCAATTTCCGCGTGTCCGACCTCGACCAGTTGCTGGAGCAGCTGCGGGCGGCCGGCGTGCGGATCGATGACAACCGCCAGGAGGCCGACTTTGGCCGGTTTGCCTGGGTGTACGATCCCGAGGGCAATAAGGTGGAGCTGTGGGAGCCGCTTTAGAAGCTAGTTAGCGTGCGTCATGTTATAGACCGCATTCATGTCGATCCATAAGCCGATCATATAAGACACGACGATGATCGCAATTATGATGCAAGCCTTCAACCAAAATCGCGCCTTCCACTTGTTCAAGAACAGCCAAATACCAGTGTAGGCAAGGACGAAAGCTACAGGGAACGCCACCGCTGCGATAACAAGAGGGCCCTCGTGCGAAAAAATGCTACGTACGACAATGCCGACGAGCCGGTTGATCAAGAATAAGCACCAATAGTAAGCAAAGATTACGGTCGCAAAGTCTTTAATGAATTTGTTGAGCATGAATGAGAATTAGCTGCTTTAATTATTGTAATGTTAGCAAGTTTAAGCTTAATTGACCAACTACTGAGCGATGGTAAATAAAAGAGGTTCGAAGGCTATGTCTTCGAACCTCGATGACCACTACGCTTGTGGCTTAGGCGCAAGGTCCCCAGTACCAGCCTCGGGACTCGGGGCCGTTACCGTTCAGTGTCCTCGTGTAAGGCTCAACGCCCGTGCAAGCCGTACCACGACCATCCACCATCTTGGACCAGAAGCTACAGGTTGAAAATGGCGCAGCTTCGCAGGTGGGATACCTCTGCACCGGTTGCTGACTGACTCCGCCAGGGTTCCAGGCTGTGACGCGACCACCATAAGGTGTGGGCTGATTGTAGTTCCAGAGCGCAATATAGCGCGAACCTGAGGCAGTAGAGAACCGCCCCCAGTTTGCCTTGCAGCTGGGTGAATACCGCAAGTCAAGCTGCCCAAGATATAGCGCGGCATCGTTGATTGCGATCGAGTACACCGTGTAGGCATCGCCGTCGCAACGACCAGTAGGATCAAGTCCGGTACACGATGCGCCGTAGCATCCTCCCGTGGCGGCACTGGCAGGGACCGCCGGTACCGCGAACATCGCAAGACCGAGCGCTACAATAAGCGCGCTCACAAGTCGCAACAGGCGACTTGACGGCCTTTTGGCCGACATGGGTACCCCCTCTAAGGGTCCAGATATATTGGCTCACAAGAGCCAAAATTAGCTTAACTCAAGGTGAGAGCAGGGTCAATTCTGTACGATCCCGAGGGCAATAGGTGGAGTTGTGGCAGCCGGTGGGTTAGTATAAAAACATGAAATTACTCAACGTCCGCTTCTTTGCCGGTACGCTCCTTGTTGGCCTGGGCTCGCTCAGCGTGGTCATAGCTGTCCTATCAATATTGCCGCCCGATAACAATATTCTTCTCGGAATCATCCTAGGCTTGGTGAGTATCGTACTTATATTCTTAGGCTCTAAGTACGTGAAAGACGCTCCTCCGCCAGCCTCCAAAACAGCCATCGATACCCTGCGCCAAGCTGGCATGCTTGGTAAAAATCGCAAAAACTAAGCTTACATGAAAAGGTCCCGCCCCGGTCACGTGACCAAGGCGGGACTATTAAGTCGAGGTCGCCTCCTGCGGCGTTAGTACTTCCAGCACCAGGCAGTGCCCGGCGCGAAGGTGATGCCGGCCCAGCGGCGCGGGTTCGAGTAGTACGCCTGCGCGGCGCAAACCGCCACCTCAGCCTGACAGGGGCCCATCAGCAACAGCTTGCCCGTGATGCCGGAGTTCCAGCAAATCACGGTGTCGGCCCAGAGGGACCGGCGCGCCTGCTCGGTCTCATAACCGTCCAGCATGACGTCGACCTGGAAGGCCTTGGCCCCCGGTCGAACCGT
>JARIHM010000130.1 GCA_029288275.1 Candidatus Saccharimonadota bacterium
GCGGCAGCCGGACGTTACTGCCTTCAACCAAGTCAAGGGCAATGGCGCCTGGCAGCTCCACCATCAATTGTCGCAGCTGCAAGCCCAAGCCAGCCTGCTCGGCCGCCGGGAGTTCCTCGGCCAGACGCACCAGCGCCGGCCCCATCTCAACAGCCGCCTTCCAACTATACGTATCGCGGTATTCGGTAAGCGAAAGTGCCATTTAGAACTTTACCTCCACTGGCTTCTCCACCTCGGCCTGGTTCTCTACCTCAAAGAAATCGCGATGCGTAAAGCCCATCATGCCAGCCATCAAGTTCGTGGGAAAAACCTGGAGCTTGATGTTGTAATCGCGCACATTGCCGTTGTAGAAGCGGCGGGCCGCTTGGATTTTATCCTCGGTATCAACGAGCTCGGTCTGCAACTGCTGGAAGCCTTCATTGGCTTTGAGCTCCGGATAGGCCTCACTGACCGCAAAGAGACTCTTGAGCGCACCGGCCAGCTGATTCTCGGCCTCGGCCTTCTGAGCGATACCGGTAGCGCCCATGGCCGCGCTACGCGCCGCACTTACCTGCTCAAATACCTTGGACTCGTGGGTAGCGTAACCCTTCACCGTATTAACCAGGTTGGGAATCAGGTCGTAGCGCCGCTTGAGTTGGACGTTAATGTCGCTCCAAGCCTCGTCCACCCGCACCCGGCCGCGCACCAGACCATTGTAGGCTGCAATAAGACCTACAATTAAAATCACTAAAATGATGACGATAACCCATGTCAGCATGACCGATTCCCTTGTTTGGGTTTAGTATAGCAAATCTGACGCTGGGACGGTACGGCCTGGTGGCGGTCACCGATGGTGCCCCATTGAACCATCGGTGACCGAAAGCCAATCGGCTCTATTTGGACCTGGGCGTTGAATCGATAGCCGATCGCACCGGTCGACGAGTGCAGTCACAACCCAAGCACGGACAGCGGCAGAGAAAGGCACATCTACAGCTCTCCTGCCGGCGCTTACTTCCTCGCTTACGACAGCACTGCCATTTGCAAAAGATGCTCTCATGAGGCAAAGCGGTAAGCCCTGATTCAACGCGGATCAAGAGATGGCCTCTCGGTTAGCGACGGTGTCGAGGGCCCATAAGCCGAGCGGTCACGGCGCCACAATCGCAGTTCTTACAAGGACACGGACACTTAATATTGCACTTGCAGGGTCCGTGCTTATCCGGATCTTTACGCCGACAACATTTGATCGGTTTTAGGAGCTTCATTATTCTCCAAACCTATGCACTTGTAGAACGAGTCTGCCCCAAACGCAAGCTCAATTTCGATTATAAACCGAATAATAAATTCTGGTAGGCGGGGCGGGACTCGAACCCGCAAGCCGGTAAGGGCAGCGGATTTTAAGTCCGCCGTGTATACCATTCCACCACCCGCCCATGCCCTTTCAGGCACGAGCGCGGTGCCTTAAGAGCACGCTGATTGTATCAAATTGCCGGGCTTAAAGCGATTCCAACTGTGTGGTAGGCGTAATTGTCGAACTTGCGGGATAGCTGTAGTGCTGCTTGGTAGTAATCGGCTCGTAACTGCTATCCGATTCATCGGGTAGCTGGCTGGTCTGGAATTCACTGTAGATTGGCAGCTTGGTCTTTTCATCAATGATGTAGTAACCGCTTAGCCCATTCGGCGGGCCAGGGTCAAGAATACGGTCAAATTGGTACTTTTGCATATTCAAGCCGCCATTTTGATTGGTGATGCCATCACGCACGGCATAGAAGAACAGGTCGGTACTACCCGGATGGCCGCTGACGCTATTAAGCGTAAAACTAATTTTGCGGCCGGTCTGGCCTTTGTAGGTAGCGGTGCCCTCGTCTTTTACCTTAAAGAGCTTGATGTTCGACAAAGCGGTAATCCAGCTCTTCGCCTGGCTGGCGCTATAGCCAACCGGGATGATACCGTCACTCAGCTTGCCGTACCGCTCGTAAGCGTCATATGTGCAAGCCGTGAAAGCCTGGTCAGCAGCTATGGGTTTGGGCGTAGATGCCAGCTGCTGCTGGGCCTGTGTAGCATCATTGAGGAGCAAGTACTCGCCCAAGCGGTACGTCTGCCCCTTTACGCAGCGCCCCACGCCATAGCCAATATCATCACTTGTTTCATAGACGGTGCTGTAATCTTTGCTGGTGGCGTTAAATTCGCTTAGGCTGTGGTCCGAACCAGAAATTTTACCAGCCGCTTGGTCGGCTTTGGAACCGTACGTTACTTCCTCATGCGATAGCTTGACCATGTTCTGAGAAGCTGCATTTTGCAAAGAATCGTACAAGAGCTGCTCGACCGGTGATTTCACCGCCGAGAGCTTGAGTACCAGCTGCCCCGCGAGCGGCCAGACAATAAAGAGCAGCACCAGAACGCCACCGATAATGAGCCATCGACGGCCCCAGCGCCTTTTGGGCTTTTGCGGCTCTAGAGAGCCATTATCAGATACTGGTGCCGGTATCACTGGCGTAGTTGATTGCTCTGGTGGCATGGTTCCCTCCGAATTGATAATACCTGGAGGCGCCTACCGGAATTGAACCGGTGTACGAGGTTTTGCAGACCTCTGCGTAACCACTCCGCCAAGGCGCCATATGCTAACCGCTTGATTATAGCGTATCGCTGTCCGGTTCAAAAGGCGTTTTGGCCACCTGGCGCACAAACTCGCTCACAAACCGGTAAAACTGTTCGAGACCCTTGGCGTCGACCCACTCGTCATTTGAATGGCTGCCAGCACCAATTGGCTGCGTCATAATGAACGGGATACCCAGCCCATTGTAGTACCGCGCGTCCGTACCGCCATGCGACAAAATCAGCCGCGGCTTGTGACCGGTAATCTTAGTAATCAGGAGCTCAGCCAGGCGCATATACTCATTATCAGGATCATTCTCAAAGGGCAGGATTTCGCCCTCCAGGCTTGCTGTAATGCCCTGGTAGTGCGTGGCCGACTCCATAAAGAGCTGCTCCACCGCTTGAGGCAATTGGTCGGGCATGACACGCACATCAACCTCGGCCCGCGCGTAGTCGGCCACCTGATTGTACACATTGCCGCCCTGGATAATGCCAATATTTATGGTGTTATGAGCATGGTTTGGATCGCCACAGGGTTCGAGCGGAAAGGCGCCTTGCACCTCCTGCAGATAGGCCATGAGCTGTACCAGGGCGTTCTGCCCGAGCCAAGGACGCGAGCCATGAGCCGCCAGGCCGCGACTCTCCACGACAAACCGACCTACACCCTTGGCGGCGCGCTCAAGCTCCCAATTAATGCCCGCATCGGGATTAATAAATACATCGGCGCGCCAACCCTGATGCACAATAGCGCGCACACTGCTATTATCCCGAGCCAGCTCCTCGTCAGACGTAAGCATAATGCCGAGATCATACTGGGACACTGTATCACCAAGCTCAAGCAGAAGTTTTAGATATACTGCTACGGCCGGCTTCATATCTAGCACACCGCGGCCATACAGCCGGTCTTTTACGCGGCGCATGGTAAACAGTTCCGGCGGCCCTGGCACCACGTCAAGGTGAGCCATCAGCATTACTTTAGGATGCTTCGTAGGTTTGGTGGTAAGGATGAGCCCGGGCGTACCATGATGATCGAGATCGTGCACCTGTAGCGGCAGATGGCGAGTCTGGTATTTAAACCAGTCCAGAGCCGCCCGATTGGTAGCCGTATCGGTGCCAATCGTAGGAAACGCAACGAGCTCTTCGAGTAGATCAGTAAGGTCGGTTGATTGATGGCGTTTCATGCAGACGGTACTAATTTCACGCCTTTATTGTGACATTGTTTGACGATAAGGTCAAAGCTCCTTCGAAAGCGCTTCGCATCTACCGATCGGGACACATCTGTTTATGGGTCTGGTACGAAAAAAGCGGCGGAGAATCCAATGATTCTCCGCCGAAAACGCTGACAAAAGTCTGCTCCACCGCGGGGGCGCTAGCTCTTCTTCTGCTTCTGTAGGCGAGCACAAGGTTGAGCGGCAGCGCAGCCCTCTTTTGTAGGACACTTGGCTTTGCCCTTAGGATCGGTAGCGCACATGCCTTTTACCGGTTTTACGGGTTGAGTAAGACTATCGCGAGCCGGCTTACGGTCATTACGGTAACGCTGCTTAGGCACTGTTCCCTACTTACTCTTCTGTTGCTTCTTGAGCTTTTTCTGAGCTACTCTCTGCTTTTGCTCCAAGCGCGCGCAACGCCGATTGGCACAATGATCAAGCTGCATGCATTTCTTGTTGCTTTTTGAGATACAGGCATGGTTATTACCTTGAGTAAGATCCGATTCAGCAGAACTCTCACGATAGCCTTTGCCGGATCTTCGGTGTGACGACATAGACTCCCGCCTATTCCAGTTGACCGCGGATTATTATACCATTTATGTTATCTTTGTATATCAAGATTAACATTTATCTGAGAACCCTGCCAACGAGCACAAGAAGAAAGAATACTTACCAATCAACGCCCAATGCGGCCGCAGCGGCCACGCCAGACCGGCAGCCATCCTCGTGGAAACCCCAGCCATGATAGGCACCAGCAAAAGCCAAGGACGGTCCGTTAAGAGAGGATAATTTGGCTTGAGCCGCTACCGAATCAAGGGTGAAGAGAGGATGCTGGTACTGCATTGTTTCGATAACTTTTGTCTGGTTCACAAGAGCTGCGTTATCAAGCGACACGATGTAATGATCCCGCGAACCAAACTGCTGGATGTGGCTCATATCGTAACTGAAACGTATGCCAGAGCCGCCATTGGTGCAGTCTGGAATGAGATAGTTCCACGAACTCGAAGCTCGTTTATGGCGGGGTAGTACCGAGGTATCGGTATGGAGCTGTACCGTCATTGGCCGATATTTGAACGCTCCTAGTACCTTGCGCTCCTGCTGAGTGGGCCGAGCCAGTAGCCTAAGCGCCTGGTCGGGATGAGTCGCGATCACCACCTTATCAAATGCAGCCGTTGCGCCAGTGCTATCGGTTATGAACAGCTTACCGTCTTTTCGCTCTAGCCTAGTAACCGCGGCGTCGCAAATAACGTGATGAAGCAAGGGGGCAATCTTTTTAACGTACGCGTGAGAGCCGCCCACTACTACTCGCCAGTCGTGATTGCCTTTTAAATTAGTTGTTTCCAGTATCCCGTGATTATCCATGTACTGGAACAGATACCGGGCTGGGTAGTTTCGGGCTTCGTCAAAATCACAAGACCAGATGCCGGACACAATCGGCAAGATGAAGTGCATCTCAAAGTAGGAACTATAGTGGCCCTGGCGCAAAAAATCACCCAGCGTGATGTGGTCATTGCCAGGGGTAGCAAGGAACGTCTTGACGCTATCAAAAAACGGCTGAACCGTCAGCAGCAGCTTAAGGTACTTGGGTCTAAACAGAGCGGTTGGCATGGCAAATGTTCCGCGGTAGCCCCGCCCGCCCGTAAACTCTATGCCGCAGCCCCGACAGGACACGCTCAGGCTCATCTCGGTAGGCTTGACAGCAACATCCAGCTCTTTAAACAATCGCAACAAGAAGGGATATGTCAAAACATTAAGCACAATAAAGCCGCTGTCGATAGCATGAGTGACGCCTGCGCTATCAGTCACCATATGGGTGTGCGTATGGCCGCCCAACCGCTCGGCGGCCTCATACAGGGTGACATCGTATTTCTGGCGCAAGATATAAGCGGCGGTGAGACCAGATATGCCAGAGCCGATGACGGCGACGGTGGGGCGAGCTTCCATGGCTACAGTGTAGCAATATAAAAAGTTTTCAGCTACAGCTAGCCAAAACCAAAAATCCCACCTCATGAGGACGGGATTCTGGTTAAGCTGTTTTTGGGCTTATTAGAGGGAAAGAATAATTCCTGGTGCGGGTACAGGGACTCAAACCCTGGGCCTCTTCCTTGGCAAGGAAGCGCTCTATCACTGAGCTACACCCGCATGGTGGCGAGACTCGGACTCGAACCGAGGACACGAGGCTCTTCAGGCCACTGCTCTACCAACTGAGCTATCTCGCCGAAACCGAGTTACACAAATCAAAAGGTACTGGCAAATCATACACGAGCTAAGGCGGTATTTCAAGCGGTTAGACAGTCGGAATCGCTATGGAGTGGCCGCGGCCGGCGCCGGCTGGATATCAACCGGCCCCACTGCCACAATGCGGTCAATGCCAGGACGATACAGAATGGCCTCGCCAGCTTTCTCATATACCAACAGCTTATCGCCGTTGCGGGCCTGGCGCAGGAAGGGTGTTTGGAGCTTACTGGCATCGGTAACGGTAGCTAGCTCAGGCTGCTCGCCAGCGGGCAGGATCATATGACGACTAATGAGGTGCTCCACTCCGGTCACGCTCGTCAGATTGGCAGGACGCGGCCAATACAACCAGATAGCGAAGGCGGCGCCGGCCGCCCCAGCCAGGCCTACGAGCACGAGGGCAATCCACAGACCAATTCGGCCCCACGACCACAAGCGGCGCGGCGGCCGCCGTAGGTCGATGACATTTGGGGCAGCCATTACCGATCGGTCTCCACATACAGGCGCTGAAAGCCAAAGCTACGAATGGCTGCCGACAAGTTGGCTAGGATATCCATAGGCTTCATGGCCGCGGTCGTTGTGGGCAGATTGGTAGTCTT
>JARIHM010000149.1 GCA_029288275.1 Candidatus Saccharimonadota bacterium
GCCGACTCCTACGCCGACTCAAAAGGCCTCACCGCTGACGGGCCTAATGGTTGATCCGGCTACGGCCGCGCGGCCGATCATTGGTGTGATTATCGAGAACCATCCAGACGCGCGGCCACAGTCGGGCCTGAGCCAAGCCGGCGTGGTCTATGAGGCCAACGCCGAGGGTGGCATCACCCGGTTTGAGGCCTTCTTCCTGGATCAGCAGCCGCTCACCATTGGGCCGGTCCGGAGCCTGCGTACCTACTTCCTGGACTGGGGCGAGGAATTTAATGCGCCCATCGCCCACGCTGGCGGCAACGCCGATGCGCTCGATGAAGTCGGTCCCACCGGTATGAAAGACCTCAATGCGCTGGTTATTGGCACGCCTTACTTCTACCGTACCACCGACCGAGTAGCACCCCACAATCTCTACACCAGCTCCGATTTGCTAGGTCAGCTGATGGCGGCCAAAGGCTTCAATCAGCCGAGCAATTTCACCCCCAGCCCACGCAAGGCCGACACGCCCAACGCGAGCTCACAACACCCCAACATCCACATTGATTACTCATACAATGGCTATCAGGTCGACTACACTTACAATCCCACCACCAACGACTATGCTCGTAATCTGGCCGGCGCACCGCACACCGATCGCAATACTGGCCAGCAGATCCACGTTAAAAACGTGGTGGTGGAGTATATGCCCACCAGCTACGGCACCACTCGTATTGGTGAATCGACCGTTATCATGCAGACCGTAGGGCAGGGGCAGGGCGTGGTCTTCCGCGACGGCGACGCTATTCCATGCACCTGGATCAAGACCTCGCGTGACACCCGGACTCGCTTAGTCGACAGCGCCGGTAAGGACATTCCACTCGATGCCGGCAATACTTGGTACTCCATCGTGCCGGTAGGCAAGAGCGTAACGTATTAGGAAATTCATGCCAAAAGAAACCGCCACTATCATCCATGTCCATACGCTCTTTACCAACCTGCTGCGGCCGCGGTCAGCATTGATTGTGCCATTTGATGGCCAAACGGTCGTGCTCGGCACCAAGGGTTACCTGTATGACCTGCCCCGGCTGATCGGTGGCGGCATTGAGCCAGATGAAACGCCACTAGCTGGTGCGGTCCGTGAATTCAAGGAAGAGACCGACCAAACAACGCCGCTCAAGCCGCTCTGCACCATCCCGATTCACGCCATCGCCAAAGACGGCCAGACCGCCGATCTAACCGTCTACTGCTTCACTACGCCCATGGCGCCCGAGTACACCGCACATGACGACCTGCTGGGCACCGTTATGCTGCCGCTCGAAGAACTACAAGCTGTAGCCGAAAAGATGGCCCTTCTGCCGGATCAATGGATGGACGGCTACAACGGCCGCTTTAACTGGCAAGACTGGGGTGCTCTGTATAGTCTGGTACACAAGCAGGTGTACCGGGCTTTGACGCGTCAATCCGCTTATGGTAAAACCATAGTAGATGAAGGCTAAAACCAAACGACGCATCAAACACGTTCTCACAAAAAAGAAGCTCGTCAGCCGTAAAACTTCACGCCGCGTGCTGCGAACGTTTAGTGTGCTCTTAGCTACAATCTGCACCGGCTCACTAGCCTACGCCATTGCCGTAACTCGCCCCGTGGTGAGTGTAGCAGTACACGGCAGCGGGCCAGATGGCCGGGTTATTAGCGCGCCCGTCGTGGCCACCCCTACGCCTACGCCGCCGGGCGTGGTAGCTCAAAGCGGCCGGGCCTCCTGGTATGCCTTTGGCCTGCCAGCGCCAGACGCCATTACCTGCGCCTCCCGGACGTTTCCACGCGGCACCTATCTGGACGTGAAAGACCTCTACAACGGCCATCACGTAATTTGCCATGTCAATGACTATGGCCCCGAAGCCTGGACCGGGCGGGTTATCGACTTGTCGCGCGGCTCGTTCCGCCAAGTGGATGATCTAGGCCGCGGCACCATTCCGGTAGAGATCAGCGTGGCCAGCGGCCAAAGCGGCCTCAATCTCCCAATCGCCAACGATATTGCTGCTCTCATCGGCTACAACCTGTGCCACCAGAAGTTCTCGCCGCAGTACTGCGAAGCCCATCGCCAAGACTAGCACCAGCATCCTTGAAATATGCTCAGTTTGCAGTATACTGCCAGAGACTTAACATCCACGCCAAACCCTAGAAGGGTGGACAACGTGCCACAACCGCCCAGTCCGCGTGACACCCACAACGTTGCCGTCTGGCTCTACGAGAATCGCCATGCCGGCCCTGGCCGGATTGCCCTCAACGGCGTAAGAGGCTTCGCCGGCGCCCCCGCCGATCTGGACAGCGTCGAAGCGATCGAAGCGTTCCTCAAGAGCTCGCCAGGAGCCGCGCACCACGCCATCGGCCTCTTTCAGCTCAGCCGGGTTGGATCCAGGCAGAAGCAAAAGTGCTAACTAGTCAAAACCCTGGACCAAGCTGGTCCAGGGTTTCAATTTGCCCGAAGAAGTTGGGGGCTCCTAAAGCAAGCCATAAGCTGGAAACTAATCATCAACCGAGAACACCCGGCTGACAAACTCCGGGAACCACTGGCCATCGTGCCAGACCAGAACCTGCAACCTGGCCGACCGAATAGATGTCAGCTTGTACCCTTCGGGACGATGATGGCGGGCCTTCCTGAGCAGCTCTTTCTGATTAGTGGCATTCATTTTCACAGAGCGCTCGGCAGCGTTCATCTTTGTATGCGCTGCATAACGAGCCTCAAATTGCTCGTCCATGTCGGACATCCTCTCGTGGTTTTAGGATATCAGTGGTGTAATATCGTGTTGGCAAAGTAAAATCACCGTCATATTCTCTAGTTTTCTGAGGAGGATGTATGCCGCACCCATCTGATCGGCCGAGTGACATACCTGAAGACGTCTGGCTCGCTGCGCTATGGCTCCTTGGCCCAAACGGACACGTTGGGCCAGCCGCGGTGCTGCGTAAGTGGCTCAATGACAACCACAATTACTACGGCTACTGGGATCCCGAAGACGTCGCGCGCAAGTTTATGTCAAAGCGAAGCATCCGAAACCACGTAGTGGCCTACCACAAGCGTCATGGCGGTGGAAGCAAGAGCTGCTAACCAAAAAGCCCCGAGCGTTTCTCGCTCGGGGCTTCACTTTGCCCTAGATTACTGAACGTTCAGCAGCTCCACCTCAAAGGTGAGGGTCGAGTTGGCCGGGATCGAGCCATTAGCCATCGAGCCATAGCCGAGGCTAGGCGGAATTACCAGCTTACGCTTGCCACCCACCTTCATGCCAGCCACACCCTGGTCCCAGCCTTTGATGACCTCACCGGCGCCCAGATTGAAACTAAACGGCTGGTTACGGTCGTAAGACGAGTCAAACTTGGCGCCATTGGCTAGGGTACCAACATAGTTAACGGTAACCTTCTTGCCGGCTACGGCTTCGGCGCCGGTACCCACTACCTCATCGGTGCTTTGGAGCTGGCCGGAATCAGCCGCAGCACTCGGCGTGGGCGTGGCCGAAGCATCGCCGCTCGAAGAATTAGAATTCCCGGTTGAATGATTAAAGAACACTACGCCTCCTATAATTAAACCAATCACAGCGATGGCCGCGACCACCGCCAGAATGCGGGTTGTCATGTACGATTTCCTGTTAGTCGCTCATCATTGTATCATCTCTGGCCAGATGGCATCTTAAGCATTAGAATTATGAGCATGAAGCCGAACCATTTTAAGCGCCAGAGCTTATCGCTCTTCTTTATTGTCACGCTCATTCCGGCGCTGGTGGTGGCGGCCATTTGGTACGTTAATTCACAGACCGATGCCGGGCCGCTGATTCTGGATTTTCGCTCGTTTGTCCTACCGGTGATCTTACTGGGTATATTGCCGGCCATGGTGCTCAGCTACTTGTTTGCCGAGCTGCTAGCCCGGCCGGTGCGACGCATTCATAATGCGGTGCTGGAGCTTGCCAAAGGCAATTTTAACGCTCATTTCCAAACGCACGATGCCGGTGAATTTCGCGAGATTGGCACGGCGCTCGACCTCGTAGCCACTCGGCTGCGCCAGACCCTGTCGCAGGCCGCCAGCGAGACTAATATCATTGAGGCCGAGCGCAACAAGTTGCGTAGCGTGCTCAACTCCATGACCGACGGCGTGTTTGCGCTTGATAACGGCGGCCGCATCATCCTGTTCAACAAGGCTGCCAGCCAGCTTACCGGCCGCACCATCGAAGAAGTGGCCGGCCAGCTGGCCGAAAAAGTGATGCCGTTTCGCAAAAACGGCGAGCTCATCATGACGCGCTGGCTGGCCACCCAGCAAGGCGCAGGGCAGGGGATTGGCCAATGGCGTGATCTAGAATTGTACCGCGCCGATGGCACCAGTCTCTTCGTTGACGTGCAAGCGGTAGTGGTGCCGCGTGATCCCAATGGCATCGCGGCCCTGGTAACATTCCACGATCTCACCGCTCGCGCCCAGCTCGAGCAGATGAAGGTCGACTTTGTATCGCTGGCGGCACATGAGCTACGCACGCCCCTCACCGAGATTAAAGGCTACCTCGATATCCTGGATCATGAGGCCAAGGGTCTATCGAAGGCCAACCGCGAGTTCCTCGAGCGTAGCATAACCAGCGCCGGACGGCTAAGCGGCTTGGTCAACAACCTGCTCAATGTGGCGCGCATTGAGCATGGTGAGCTCAACTACCGGCCCGAACCGGTCAATTATTTGACCTTTATCGAGGATCTGAGCCGCGAACTGACACCACGCCTGAAGCAGCAGGATCGGGAGCTTAGTTTCAGCCTGCCAGCCAACCTACCCGAGCTCCAAGCTGACGCCACCGGCCTGCGCGAAATCCTGGTCAACTTGATCGACAACGCGGTAGCCCATACCACACCCGGGACCGGCCATATCCAGGTGACCGTCAAACGCCATCGCAACGAGATCGAAACCAGCGTCAGTGATAACGGCGTTGGCATTCCACTCGATGCCCAGGAACGGCTCTTTACGAAGTTCTTCCGCGTCAACGAGCTGAAATCATCCACCCGAGGCACTGGTCTGGGTCTGTATATTTGCCGCTCTATCGTCGAAGCCCACGGCGGCCACATCTGGGTAGAATCGAGTGAAGGCCACGGTGCCACTTTTACCTTCCGCTTACCGCTCAGTGCTGTTGCGACTCATCATCCGGCGCGTCATAATACTCATAACGTTAGCCGAGGAGCTCATGGCTGGATCAAAGAATCTCCTGTTCGTTGAGGACGATCGCCCTATTAGCGAAATGTATGCCCGCTTACTTGAACGAGCCGGCTACCACGTAGACTTTGCATACGATGGCAATGAGGGCCTGCTCAAAGCAAAAAAGCAACATTATGACCTTATCTTGCTCGATATTATGATGCCGGAACGCACCGGCATCGAAGTGCTGCATGAGCTCCGCGGTGAGGACGGCCAAGGACATCCAGATACTAAAATTGTGCTGCTCACCAATCTAGCCCAGGACAAAACTTCGCAGGAGGCGCTTAAAAACCAGGCTGATGGCTATATTATTAAAGCCGATATCGTACCGAGCCAGCTGGTCGAGATTGTCCAGAAACTCGTATAGTCTCCACTGTTTATTCTTCTAAATAATTGTCTTCGAATTAATGATTGATTAAGGGATTTGACCGGATGTTTGCGTCTGCTGGGGTGCAACAATATGGCGGTGCCAAAATATGGCACGCTTTCATGGGATGCGCCACACTTGATGGCCCAATGCCGGTCTACGTTTTTAACGCGGACCGGCATTGATTTTGGGCAAAAAAGGCCCGGGCGTCACAACTGACGCCCGGGGAAAATTAGAGGCAGTTCACCAGAGCCCTTAGATATGTGGCTACGGCGCTCCCGCACCATAAACGGACCGTGTACTGGTGTGGATCTTGGAGGTAGGAACCGAACCGCCACTCGGCCGGCAGGCAGGCTAACTCTGTCGCCGACAGCACCTCGTCCCGGTTAATGGCCTCTAGGTGACAACCAGTGGCGTGACGATCGGCCCGAATACTTACGTACCAGGCCCGCAAATTGTAGTACAACCGGACTTCCAGCCCCGGCGTCACTAGGCCAAATACCGGGAGCTCCAAACCCAGGCCAGGCTGACGCGTATCCACCACTCGAACTGCCGAAAACAACGGGCCGATCTCATCTTGCACGATGCGCAGGTACATCCAAGCCTCGGAGCCACGCTGTTGGAAATGCCGATCATCGTGCACCGTTTGCCACTCATCCAGAGTCTGGCCGGGAATAACCATCATCTCTTGCTCCATGCTCACTCCAAAGGTTCAGGAAAGGCGATGATCCTAGACTGTACCGCAAAAAACGAACGTGGCGCAAGCTTATGGGTTTGCAGGCGCCCTGCCGTAACCAGGCCGGGATGTTCTTTTTGAACATCCCGGCCTTTGCTCTGATCTTGGCAAACTAACCATCGACCACCGCTAGAATAAGCATTACTATTATGCTAGTAAGGAGTCAATCCGGCATGTCATCAACCTTAGGGCCACGACCATCCCATATCTTGCAACTTATGCTTGTGGTCTCGGTCTTTAGTATGGCAAGCTTTGCGCTCTACCACGGCCTCACCACACCACGAACCCGCATAATCGTTGCCCCAATGGCTACTGTAGTGGCCGCACCAACCGTTACTGCAACGCCCCTCAAGGCCTATGCATCCCCACTAGAGCAGCTTGCCATTGCGTACCCGGCCAATTGGACCGACAACGGGTATACCGATGTCATCACACGGGGCGTGCATTACGAAGATCAACAATTCATGAGTCCGTTTGTCGATGTAAGCGGCAAGCAGGTGCGCGCTAACGTTCAGTTTGACGCCACCGACAAGGCTGATCCCGGTGCCGTACAATCAACTAGCTGCCTCAACGACTGTACTATCATACAAGTTGTACCGCTTACGGTGCATGGTTATCCACCGCTCTTTATCGTAGTAGGAACCACCGGCGAAGAGGTGAGCGGCATGGCAGTTACCGATCGTGCCGGTGTAATGGTAGGCGCCAAGCTCGATTTGGCCACACTGCATTTTGGCAGCAAGCGGCATCCAGGCGGCCAGATCTCACTGCGTATCAGCTACGCCTACCCGCGTCAAAAGGGCGACCAGTCCGTTCGGGCCGCCGCCCTTACCACCGACCAGTACCGCCAAACGCCGACGCTCTCGGCGGTGCCCATGGCAATTTTGCGCTCGCTCGAAGTAAGGCCCTAGCCTCATTCCATCTGATATTGCTATTTTTGTTTAGCAAAGTTATTATGCAGCCAGCCTACTCAGCGTGAGCTAGGGCGTCCTTAGTCCAAGGAGGACCAATGGGAAAGTGGGAAGATTACTACCGCCCCAAGGCAGCTGCCGAGGAAGCTGCGGCAGAGCAGCACCGGGCGGCGGTTTATAACCGCCAGCTGGCGACCCTGCGCGAAGTGCTGGGGCTCATTATGGCCCAGCTCCAGGTCCGGCCGCCAGACCGCTGCGATTGGGTTGAGTTGAACGGTCAACAATGTGTGGCCTGGATGCTCTACTCGGACTCCGACTATCGAAACAACTCGATATACCTCCTGCCCGATGGACGACTGATCGCGCAAGATCCAAGATATCGCGACCAGAGACATCACTCGGATCATCGCAACGGCGACCACACGGTTTTGTTGCCGCATGATGTTCAACCGGGCGAAGAGCGGCCGGATTGGCAGGATCTCTTTAACGCCAGTCAAGGCGTCCTGTCTGTAGCCAGGCAATTCGGCATTCCCGAGCAATCTCACTGGCAGGCTGATCTGGCAGGCCATATGACCCGGCCCAGCCAATAATCGTACATAAGGGTCCCTGGCCACTTCTGGCCGGGGACCGTTTACATTTTGTTATCATGATGGTATTATAAATTATCCATTTGACACGACACCTTAAGGAGGTTGTCAGTGGAGTTCCTGCAAACGCTGGCTGGCATTCCGCCGATCTCGTGGATCGTCGGATTATTCGCCTGGATCGGTCACCTGCCGCCGGTACGATGGCTGGGCTGGCTCGGCACCACACCGTCATGGCTGTGGGACCATCTGCCCTGGTTCGTGGGCGGTGGCCTGCTGGTCGCAACTGGCATCGAGCTGCTGTGGTGGGGCGTGGTCGTGATGCGCGCCAAGGAGGTCGGCTTCGACCCCCACAAGTGCGAATACCACCCCCGCTCTGGAAACCGACGCAAGCATCCTGTCCAGCTGGACAAGGCATTGTACCGCCAGTTCAGCTGGCCCAAGCTGGGCCTGCCCATGTACGTTGCGGCGGTACTGATGTTCGCGCTCGGCAGTCTGGGCCACGGCCTGATCGCCTACGCCGTGATGGCTGCGATCTGGTTTCTGACCTCGCCACTGCGGGTGATGGGTGGGCTGCACGTGGCGCGGGAGTACTACAAGAAGCGCCATCCGAAGGCAGAGCTGCCACCGTACTTGACGGAGTTGTGGGGTTACTACCGAGCCGGCCTCTCACTGACGTCGCCCAACCGCTACGAGCGGGACGAGCCGGAGCCGCCGTTCGTCGGTGATAGCTGGCCCTATCGTGCCCTCAATGCGGGCTGGCGGATCGGCCGCAAGCTGGGCAAGTTCTGGCAGGTCTGGCGAATCTTCTCGGTGGTGCGCTTCTGGAAGCTCATCGGTCAGCTGATCATCAGCTGGTGCTGGCCCGTGGCCGCGCTGGTCTCACCGTTCTGCTACATGGAGATGGTGAGCGAGTATGAACGGTGGCGCCAGCCCTGGTGGCGTGCTTACAAGGGCAACAAGAACACCGCGATGGCCTATGGCCCGGTGGTGGAGGGTACGGTGACCGACGTTACCGATAGCCCGTTCAAGCCGCCGGTCAGCACTCGCCGCGTTTCGGCGCGCCGGTCCTAACACGCACTAAGGCCCCGCTGCTCAATATGAGCAGCGGGGCCGTTTTCGTATTGCGAAGATTCCGCCCTAGAC
>JARIHM010000166.1 GCA_029288275.1 Candidatus Saccharimonadota bacterium
CGGCATTGTGAATGTGAAAGCGGCCGACAAGGGTACCGGCAAGGAGCAGCACATCACTATCCAGGGCTCTGGCGCGCTGAGCGAAGAGGAAATCAAGCGTATGCAGCAAGAAGCCGAGGCTCACGCCGAGGAAGACAAGAAGCGCAAGGAGCTTGTGGAAGCCAAAAACCAGCTCGATGGCATGATCTATACCGCCGAAAAGACACTCAAAGATGCCGGCGACAAGGCGCCCGAAGATGACAAGAAGGTGCTCGAAGAGGAGATCACCGCCGCCAAAGCCAGGCTCGAATCGACCGACAAAGATGAGCTCGAAAAGGCTGCCTCGGCCCTGAGCGAGAAGATGCAGAAAGTCGGTGCGGCTATGTACCAGAGCACCGCGCCGGGCGGCGACGCCGCGCCCGAAGAGGTTGAGGCCACCGAGACCGACGGCAAGAAGGCCGACGACGACGGCCCGGTTGAGGGCGAGGTCGTGGATGAGGGCGGCAAGAAGTAGCTCTGCTACAATTGCCTCATGTACACATCCTACCTCGTACCCATCTCCTGCAAGGGCATTGTCTTTGAAGACGGCAAGGTCTGGCTACGTAAGAACGAGCGCAACGAGTGGGAACTGCCCGGCGGCAAGCTTGATCCTGGTGAGCAACCGGCCGAAACGGTAGCGCGCGAAATGCTTGAAGAGCTGGGTGTGAAGGTACATGTGGGCCGGGTGGTCGACAACTACTTGTATACCATCCACGTGAGTGCCGATGAGAACCGCGGCGTGTTGGTGGCTAGCTACGCTTGTGAATTTGTAGAGCGAGTTGGTGAGGTCGAGCATATCGGCGAAGCGGGTAGGGCGGAGTTTCGGCAGTTTGCGTCTGAGGAGATTGAGGAGCTGAATATGCCTGAGTTTTATAAACAAGCGATCAAACAGGCCAATTATGACAAGTTCTGACATCACCCTCCGCCGTCTCAAACCAACCGACCCCGATCTAGCCGCCGTGGCGACTGAGCTTAACGAGGCCGATTCTGAAGTCTCGCTCAAATCATTCACCGGGGCTTCGTTAAGGGATTTCTTGAGCGACCCCGAGCGGTTTTACCTGTTGGCCTACATTGACGGCCATATTGCCGGCGCCGTGCACGGCTATGCACTGCACCATCCGGCTGGCGTGCGCTACCTCTACATTGATGAGGTGGATACGATGGAGGCCTACCGCCGCCGGGGTGTGGCACGCCTCATGATGGCCGAGGCCTTTGCCATTGGCCGCGAGCTGGGCTGTAGTGATGCCTGGCTTGGCACTGAGCACGACAATAAGGCGGCCAAGGCGCTGTATGAAGGCCTAAAGCCGGACGAAATTGAGAACGGCCCCATCTACACCTGGAGTCTAACCAAGTAAAAAACCGCCAGAGTGCCACATGAGTGGACGCTCTGACGGCGGGGAGAGAAAAGCCGAGATCAGCTCTTCTGCTGGTCCGGGCCGGAGGCAGCGGGACCGGGGTCGGTCTTCTTGTCGCCGGCGGGCTTGCCCTTGGGCTTGAGGTGCGGCAGGTCGCCAGCCTGGGCCGCATTGCCCAGTTCCTCGAACAAACTGTCGAGGTCGAACGGTCCGGTCATAATCCCTCCAGGGATATTCATTTTCTTCCAACGATGATTGTTATCTTACCATAAGTGTAATAAAATTGCAAGTATTGCTTACGCTTTGTGTGATAGGCAACATGCGCTACAATGGCCGATGAAATATTTGCGCCCCAAACCAACTCGTGAGGCCCTAGTTGACCTCATTGTAATTGATCAAAATAGCCAAATTTGGCTCAGTCAAGCTAAGAATACGGCTCCAGAATGGGGCCTCTGGCGGCGGCATATGTCACACGATGATGTGATTGGTACTGCCCACGAAGAGTTAACGCGCGCCGGTTTTATCGTGCACGAGATCTCCGTGTTGCGCGAAGGCGAGCTATTCTGGGCGGAAGGCGGTAAGCCGCGCCGCATGCCGCATGTGCTGTTGTTGGTGGGAGTTAACTTTGGCGAGAAGCCAGCGACTAAGGACTACTATCTACAGCCGTTTTCCTATGCCGAGGCGCTCAAAATCCGCCAACAGTACTCGACTGATCTCAAGCAGCTATACGATCCTACGATCGATGTGATCATTCGCCGTCAACAGCTCTAGCACTCTTGATATGCGAGTGCCAACCAGGCATAATACAAAGCAATGGCAACCAAGCGTGATTATTACGAGATATTGGGGGTAAACAAGTCGGCCTCGGCCGATGAGATTAAGCGTGCCTATCGTAAATTGGCCATGCAACATCATCCGGATAAGCATGGTGGCGATGACACCAAGTTCAAAGAGATTGGCGAAGCTTATGAGGTACTCAAAGATCAGCAGAAGCGGACGGCCTACGACCAGTTTGGCCACGCTGGAGCGCAGGGTAACCCGTTTGGCGGGGCTGGCGGTCCGGGTGCTGGTGGGTTTGGCGGCTTTAATGGGGCCGAAGGCTTTGATTTTAGCGATATTTTAAACCAGTTTATGGGTGGCCAGCAGCAATCGCGTGGGCCAGCGCGTGGTCGCGACCTGGAAGTAGCGATCGCTATCGACTTTATGGAGGCAGTCACCGGCGTCGAAAAAGAGATTAGTTTGTCGCTAGACGATATTTGTGAACACTGTGGCGGCAACGGGGCTGAGCCTGGCACTAAACTCAAGACTTGTCCTACCTGCAACGGTCAGGGTCAGGTACGGCGCGTGCAGCAGACAATTCTGGGCGCCATTCAGCAGGTGAGTACTTGCCACACCTGTGACGGCCGAGGCCAGGTGCCCGAGAAGGCCTGTACAGTCTGCCACGGCAGCGGCGTAATGCGGCGACACAAGGCCATCACGGTGAAAATTCCGGCCGGTATCGACGATGGTGCCACCATGCGCCTGAGCGGCAAAGGGGGTGCGCCTAAGGGTGGTGGTCCCAAGGGTGACCTGTATGTGCAGATCCGTGTCCGAGCCGACAAGCGGTTTGAGCGCCATGGCGCCAACATCCACAGCCAGGCTACCGTGGCCATGGCCGAGGCTGCGCTGGGCACCGAAGTACCAGTGGAGACGGTGGACGGCTCGGTGACGCTCAAGATACCGGCCGGCACCCAGAGTGGCAAGGTATTTAAGCTCAGCAATCATGGCATGCCAGACATTCATGGTCGCGGCCGGGGCGACCACCTGGTAATCGTCACGGTGGAGACGCCCACCAAGCTGTCGGGCCGCCAGCGCGAACTGCTGGAGGAATTTGCTGCGGAGGGTGGCAAAAAAGGCTTTTTCCGGCGCTAACGCTAGTTGCCAAAAGTGTTATCTTTGTGTAACATTTCCTGTGGCCACTCGGCCATTTTCTTTGTACCTTCAGAGGAGCATGACATGTGTGAATCTAAGGAAAGCAGCTCGAAGATCAGGACCCTTGGTAACGGCGATTACATCATTGAGAAGGTGTGCCAACAGAGGAAGTGCCCGCATCCCCATATTGTAGCTACTGGACGTACCAAGCACGATACCACGATGAGGTACGGCCAGCTCTTTAAGGCGCATAATAAGGAATACCACTAGGAGCACCGGTGTGTGAGCCTAGGGATCCATCTAGTACGCCCGTCAAGAAGATACCCGGCGGATGGGAAGTTACCAGGTACTGCGCCGAGCGCAATTGCCGTCGGCCGAATATCCGGGGCACTGGAAAAACGTTGGACGAGGCTATGGTAACCTTCGGCCGCGTAATCAAGAAGCATCGCAAGCTCCACCAACAAGGCCTAGGTTTTCTCGATAGCCAAGATTCTGGGGGCAATGATGTGCGAGGCTAAGGCCAAGGTCGTCAAGAAGGACGGCCAGTGGGTGACTGAGCGGCTGTGCAAGGAGCCGGGCTGCAAACAGCGGATCGTCGCGAAGCATCGGAGCAGGGATATGCTCCCGTCGACCTTGAGTGCTGAGCTGCGCTATCACGCCGGCACTCATTATCGCAACAACCACCCCGAGAAGTGATCCTTCAAGAGAGGAAGCTACAATGTGCGAGGTCAAGCAGGAGGTTCCGGCTCCTCACATTCGCACGGGGAACGGCAGAGTATTTAGCCATTCTGGCGAGTGGGTGGCGCATTATTTTTGTCCTCATACTCACTGTATAAAGCGCATTGAGGGCCGAGGACCGAATGACAGGACGGCCGTCACGCAGTATCGCCAGAATTTTCGCGAGCACCTCCAGCGGGATCACAACGGCCGGCTACCTGCAACGGCCGGCTGATGTCTGATAATCCGGAGGTGTCGTACAAT
>JARIHM010000178.1 GCA_029288275.1 Candidatus Saccharimonadota bacterium
GGGCATTACGGTGATTGCACTAACGCTGGCCGCCGGGCCAGCGGGCAGCTTTTTAGTCCCCAATAGCACGCTGACGGGCGGCGCTACTATTATGAGCAACGCCAGTGCTATTGGCGGCCGTATGGTGGTATTTGGCCCGGCGGCCACGCCCACTCCAACACCCACGTCGACTCCTACCCCAACTCCCACTGGCAACACCACCTGCCCGCTGCCAGCTTACCCCAACCCGAGCTGCACAGGGCGGCCAAGCACGCTGGGGCCTAGCTTTGCTCAAACCATCAACGGCGACTACACTGTTACCACCGCCGGCACCACCATCAATAACTGGCACATTACCGGTGATCTCTCCATTAAGGCGACGGGTGTAACCATCACCAACTCCCAGATTGACGGTCACATTGACAACGACAACCTGCCGCTCGCGAGCAGTTTTACGGTCTCTGACTCTCTCATCGGCCCTGCCAGCTGCGATACGCAGGGCTGGCCAAGCCTGAACGCCCATGACTTTACTGCTACACGCGTCTTCCTACGCGGCCATCAGGACGGCCTGGACGTTGTCGGCAATAATGCCAATATGAGCGATTCCTTCATTCAGCCCTGCTTCCAACCAGCCTCGGTGGTGGGTGGTGATGGTTTCCACTCCGACGGCGTGCAGGATCAGTGCGGTGGTACCTGCACCAACATCGTCATGACTCATAATACCTTCGACTCCCGAGCATTCTATAACGGACAGATGACCGGTAACTCCGCCATTTACCTCGGCTCACCGTATAATGGTACCGGCCAGAATGCAGGCGATGTGGTGCTCAGGCACAATATGTTCCTGGGCGGTGGCTACAGCACGGCTCTGTGGTGGGATAATGTGGGCGACAAAGCCAATTGGATTATTGACAGCAATGTCTGGGTTAATAATAGCTGGGCCTATGGGCCAACTGATTCGGTCAATACCTGTGCCAACCAGACCTGGACTGGTAATTCGATTGTAACTATTGATGCCGCCTACAATATTGTGTCGACCGTTGGAGGCCTCTCGTGCGTGAACTAAGGCCAGCCGCCACTATTAAAAGCGGGCCAGCTGTAGCCGTGGTTAGCCTGATGGCGCTCGCCGGGGTCGTGATGGTGTCGTTTAGTCTGGCGGCCGGGCCCGCAGCCACGTATTTAGTAGCCGGTGGCGCCCTAACCAGTCCGGCCGCAGCCGTGACCAACGCCTCGGCTATTGGCGGCCGTATGGTTCAGTTTGGCAGCGTCGCCACACCGACCCCTACACCCACTCCAACGCCGACCCCCACGCCCACAAGCACGCCAGTCCCCGGCGGTAAGCCCGACGCCACCAACACGGGCGTCCCAGCTGGCACCAGCCTGACCGTAGTTAATGGTAATCAGACCTACGGCTCCAGCTACAATGGCCAGACCATCTCCGGTAAGGATTTCCATGGCTACGTAAACGTCACCGGCAGCAACATTACCTTTAAGAATTGCTTCTTCCATGGTGGTACTCCCAACGGTAACGCCGCCCTACTCGACACCCAAGAAGGCACGGGTACCGGGATTGTAGTACAAGATTCAGAATTTTTCCCCACTACCCAAAATGCCACGATTGACGGCGTATGGGCGCAGAATCTTACCCTCCTGCGCGTAAATATCCATGGCACTACCGACGGCGTAAAGGCCAGCTCGGGCACGCTCATCCAGGATTCCTACATTCATGACCTCAAGTTCTTCTCGGTTGACCCCAACCAGACCGATGGTACCCACAATGATGCCATTCAGATCCTAGACGGCACCAATATCCGGGCGGTCCATAACAACCTTAATCCCAATGATGCCAACGCTAACTCATCGGTACAGATCACCCAGGACTTTGGCGCGGTTGGCACGGTGCTTCTCGACCAAAACTGGGCTGACTGGGGCGGCTGTTCCCTGAACATTACTCAAAAGCCCGGCACCAGCCTGAATGGCATTTCGGTCACCAACAACCGATTTGGCCGCAATCAACAGTTTGCCGGCTGTGCCATACTTATTGGCACCAAGGTTACCCTAGCTGCCTACAGCGGTAATGTCTGGGATAACACCGGCGCGAGCATCGGCTCACCCCAACAACACGATTAAACTTGGTATACTAGAGAAAACTAAGGAGAAGGCATGGATCCAAACGGAGGGATCGGTCCACAGCCGCAGCCAGCGTGGCCGCTTCGACGCGTAGCTCTGATTGCAGGGGCGATCATTATCGTAATAGTGGCCGGGGTTATAGCCTTGGGGCTGCTCGGCAAGAAGCAGGCTCAGCCTGGCAAGACTACCGACACCACGCTGCGCATCGACCGGCCAGGATATAGTAAGAATCCTGGCGTGGGCGATGCAGCCGCGCTCATTGCTACAGCCGGCCAGGTCATTAGCTACGGCGGTGCGCCGGTAATTCAGGCCTGTACCGTCTTTAGCCCCAGCGACGTCACGGCGGTAGGACAGCGCCTCTCGCCTCTGGTGGCTGGCGGACCGATCAAGCGGTTCTATTTTGATGGCGCCGGGGCCGGCACCATCATTACCGGCAGCAACCTTGGTCTGCCGTTTGATGATGACAGCAATACCTGTATCTACGACTTTGATACCGATAAGCCCACCCACGCCAGTCTGTCGGTATACCAGCCTAGCTACACAAATATGGGTGCCGTAGATACCGAGCAAAACCGTCGTTATATCCAGATAGACAGCCAAGCTGGGTTACAGGCCTACCAATCAAAGCCTACTGGCGATGCCGACCTCGACAAAAATAGCCTTAACTACCTCCTGCGTGGTAATGGATTCGCCGCCGTACTGAGCGTTGGTTCGCCTGATCCGCAGTTACGAACCAACCTGTTGGCCCGGGTAGCAGCCAACCTCGCTAAAGCCCAAACTACACCTACGCCGCTCCTGCACTTTGGCTATAAGAGCCCGATCTATACCGGCGGCCCAGTCGTGACGGCCTGTGACCTCCTCACCAATGACGTGTACAAAACAGCCATCGGCACCGATGCCAGCCCACTTGTAGAAGAACAGGCCAGTAGCAGTATCGATGTGATCTCCCGGGAGCCCAAACCCAAGCAACCTACTGCCGAATATAATTATGTCGACAGCTACTGTATGCGTCATAACTCGGTGCGTACGTACCTGGAAGGCTTTAGCTTCCAGCTCTACACTACTACCTACGAGACGGTCGAGGGCGCCAAGGGCGACATCGCCTTTAAGCGCTCAGGGAGTCCGTTTACTAAGGGCGTGCAAGCTACGCCCGCAACTATTGGGGATGAGTCGTTCTACGCCAGTGACATGGCCGAGGCTAAGCACGCACTGGCATTCCGTAAGGGGCGCGTGGTGATCGTAGCTAGCTACTCCTTGCCCAACGGAAATGATGCCTTTACCGATGCCCAACGGCTGCGCACCTTGGTACCGGCGCTGCAGTTAATGGTGAGTGAGCATTTGAAGGATTTCTAATTTCCGATCAACCCTGCCTTCAACTCTTACACGAGATAATGGCCCTCCGCTCCGAGCGGAGGGCCATTATTTAGCTAGGATCCTGCTGCCGCTGCCAAGCCGCAAACTCGGCGATTTCGGCCTCAATGTCAGCCGGTGTCTTAGCCCGTGCCTCGGCGCAGAGCTCACGAACTGCCCGGCTTAGACCCACGGCCTCTTCCTCTGTATGGATGATGTCGCGCCGAGCCGCATTGCTAGCGCGACCCTCAGGCCGGAAGAATACGGCCCGGCCGTCCATCCACCGAAGTTCCGGCGGAGCGCTGCCGTAGCGCAGCCGATCCAAGAGCCAGCGATTCAATCTTCCCATAGTTCACCACGTTTCGTTCGTGCGATGGGATGTTCATTATATGAGCTGACGGCTATCGGCGCAAACTGGTGGTACCAGTCAGTTGGAAATAGTCCCAGGCACAGGTGGCGGCGCTAGCGGCTGTGGTGTAGCAGCTGAGCGCCGGCGAGACACGGTCGGTGGTATCAATCGTAACGGCGCTCACGGCGAGTGGTGTACCATTGATCACAAATGTAGCCGCCGAGGCACCGGCACCGGTGGCGGTAACGCGGATCTCTAGTGTAGCCCACGTGGCTGCGGTAATGGCTACGCCAGAATCGGCGCACGTAGCAGTGGCACCATCGCCATAGCAGTACCGCCAGTTGGTACTTGATCCTGGATTAGCCTCCCACCACACGCCGACCGTTGGCTGGGTCGTGGCAGCAGTCTCATTATGCAAGCCAATCCGTACCACTTGGCCCGTAGCGGCACCGGGGGCTACGGCAGTCTTAAGGTCGTTATCCTTGGCGATCAGCATAGAGCCACTCGTGCCATCGCCGAGTAGTAGTGTTGTGCCCTGATTGCTAACCGCCGGCGTCTGGACCTTAAGCACGCCTGGCCGGTCGGCGCTGGGGGCTGGCGTAGCTGGATTTTGGCTCAAACTGCCATTGGCACCAATGGCCACAGCCGTCCAGCCAAGGCTGCCAATCTGACCGGCAAATGATGTCCCCCCGCCTACAAACTCATCGTACATCGAATATGTATGCTGTGGCTCAAGATCGGCACAATTATGCCAGAAGCCTGAATAGTAGCAGCGGAAACTCCCGAGTGTACTGTTGTAGTAGGTCGCGCCCTCGCCGCCCACCGGGTCGTCGGCCGTATTCTTGTTGGCTAGATACAGAAGCACCGGTGTAGCGCTGCCGACCGGATTGCCCACGTACAGATTCATGCCGCTGCTGTCGGCCCGCAACAGCACCGTGCCAGTGGCGTTCTGGATCTGGAAGGCGGTAGTAGAATTGGTGCGGTTACTAAAGGTAGCAGCGCCGGTATTATCCACGACCAGGTTCTGATGAAAACCATTGGCGTCCTGCACCACAAAGCTGTCGGCCTGAGCTACCACGGTCCCGCCAGGCGAGAAGTTGGCAATGGAGGTTGTGGTGCCAGTTGCATTAACCGTCAGTGTTTGGCTGCCATTAAAGCGAATTGACCGGTT
>JARIHM010000188.1 GCA_029288275.1 Candidatus Saccharimonadota bacterium
GGCCGATACCACCCCACGCTTCAAATTTGAGCCGGCCCGGTTGGTTAGCACGCGCTCACCGTTGGCCTCCAACATAGCCGCGATCAGCTTGGTGGTGGTGGTCTTGCCATTGGTACCCGTCACCAGAATAATGCCATGCGGCAGGCCCGCTACCAGCTTGCGCGCTAGATGTGGATCAAGCTTTTCGGCGATCAGCCCCGGCAGTGCCGTACCACTGCCGCGACCCAAGCTCTGGCTGAGCTTGAGCGCAAACTTGGTAACGGCCAGGGTGAACATGGTAGGCATAGCCAGATTATACCTTAGGTTCGGGTCGGGCGGACACACCGGCGTATTCAATCCATCAAACCCAGCCCAGTGGTGGTCCGGCTAGACGGCGTTAAGAAACGCTTTTGCCCGAACCGCTAGCTCATCCGGCCGTTCAAACCATTGAATGTCGGGATTGCGCTTAAACCAGGTCAGCTGACGCCGGACCAACTGGCGGGTATGCAGGCTGATCAGCTCTTCGGCCTGAGGTAGAGTGGTTGCACCACGAAGGTAGTCAATAATTTCCGCGTAACCGGGACTTTTGAGCACCTCTAAATTTGAATCATATTTTGCCACAACAGCCTCAACTTCCGTTACTAAACCGGCCTCTACCATCTGATGAGTACGCTGAACAATATTTTTATTCATTACGTCTTGAGGCCGTCGTAGGCCACCCAAAAATACGTTGGACGGCAAGGGCGCTTGACGCTGACGCGGCTGCCCTACTGTCTCAAGTGCGCGAATTACCCGCCGTGGATTCTGCAAATCAATCTCAGCCGCACGGTCAGGGTCTTCCCGCCATAATCGCTCCACCAGATCTTCAAGCGATTGGTGCTCTAACTCTACCCGCAGCTGCGTACGCGGTCCGGCCGGAAACTGATAGTCGTACACCACAGCATATACATAGAGACCGGTGCCACCCACCAAAAGCGGTATGCGCCCACGGGCAGCGATGTCGGCCATGGCTGCCTCAGCCGCCACCTTAAAGGTCTGAGCACTATAGGTCTCCTGCGGCGACACTACATCTAGCAGATGATGTGGCACTCGAGCCTGTTCGGCTGCCGTAGGCTTAGCCGTACCAATATCGAGCCCCGCATACACCGTACGCGAATCGGCACAAATAATTTCACCGCCCAACTGCTCAGCCAAATCGACTGCCAAAGCGGTCTTGCCCGAGGCGGTTGGCCCCACCAGGGCTAGGTACTTGATAGCCGGATCAATCATGGGGCCACCATAGAAGAGCATCAATATCCACCCGGTAATCTTCATCCACCGCTACACCTTCAGACCGCAACCGACGCGCCTGCTCACTCCGGCCTCCGTGGAAGCCGCTAGCCAAGCCGCCCTGCTTATTGACCACCCGGTGCCAGGGTAGCTCTTCGGGCCCAAAATGAGCCACGCCGCCCACCATTCGAGCAGCCCGCGGACTGCCGGCCAGGGCCGCTAGCTGTCCATACGTCATAACCCGTCCAGATGGGATCTGAGCTACATATTCATAAATCTGCTCTGCGAAATCTGCCATGCCTTCACTATACCTTAATCATGGAAAGGGCCGATTGGCGTTTGCCAATCGGCCCCACAATGCCGACTTATCCCTGAGTCTCCTGCTTGAGACGGAGCAGCATGGCTGTCGACTCGGGCCAATCCTTTGCCACATACACCCGTTCCGGAATCGGACCCTCCAGGCGACTATGCGGCATAGTACCATGCAGCACACAGTACATGCCACCTGCCGCACACGCCAATACATTCTGAGGATGATCATCAAGCAAGTACTGTGCCCCTAATGCTCGACACACGTCCAGCTTAGACCGGTGCGGCGTGCCCAAGTGGCGATTGCCACACAGATGAATACCCAGATCAAATACATCAGCACCGTGATGTTGCAAGTACCGCTGCGTAGCCTGAACAATCGTGCTGAGCCCATCACGCATGCTCACAGCTGCCATCTGAAACTCTTGCTCCAACACCTTCAGCCCCATTACGGCACCATCCATGGGCTGGAGATGACGGACATCCCCACTCAAGAACTCGCGAATAATCTGGTCTACGCGGTTCTTGGGCTGGTCCCAGACTGCTTCCAGGTTGTAGTCGTGGTAGTCGGAAACTTTATAAGAGGTGCCGAAGAGTCGATTATAATGCGCATTTATTCCTTCCATAAAAGGAAAAACGACTTCATCTAGATCGATAGCGACCTTGGGCAGCTGACTGCGATCCATCGTATGTCCCTTCAGGATCCGAGCAAAATGGACGATCTCGACTATATCACGGCATATTAGGAGCGTCGAGCTGACTCAGTATCGCCTGCCAGCACGCCTCAAGCCGCGGCCGCCAAACGCCGGCCTCATCCAGCTCAGCCAGATGTAACCGAATGCGCTCAATTGTCTCTGCCGAGAGTCTCACAGCCTCGCC
>JARIHM010000017.1 GCA_029288275.1 Candidatus Saccharimonadota bacterium
CTGCTGGTGCGCCTGCCGGTGACCAGGCATTAAATGCATCCATGGACTTGCCTTCTACCTGGGTCTTCAGTACCGAGGAGGCGCGCAGGCCAGCGATGGCATTGTGGGCCCGGTCCAGTGTCTTGTCGATCTCCTGCGCTCGGTCAAACTCAGGGGTGCCTTGAACCAAGTTGTTGCCAAGGGCGGCTCGCTCTTGGGCTAGGCCCTGCCAATGCTGTACGGCTGCTTCGGCCGTGGATGGGTCGAAGGCAGCCAATTCGGAAGCCGTTACACCCTTGAAGGCGCCATCGCCCTTGACCAGATCGGGCGCAGCAGCCTTATTGAGCTTCTCGGTGCCCTTCTGCCAGGTCTTAAAGTCCCGGTCACTCATATTGCCGTTTGCGTCAACCATACCGCTACGCACCTTGCGGAGAATGGCGCGGCCACCGGCCGTCTGGCTGAGGCGTTGAATGGCGGCAATCTGACGCGCCTGGTTGCTACTATCAGCGGCGGCAGCACCCATGGCCGCGTAGCCTTCCTCATTAAACTGGTGCTGGCTCATAGCCACCCCTTCATCGCCGACTCGGGCATCTAGTGCCTTGTTGGCGGCTGCGTTCAGGTGACGCTGAGCTGTTGCTGTTGGCTTGAGACCTGGAATCGGAATCGGATAGCCACTACTAAAGCCACCGCGTGTCCGCGCCAGCGCTCGGCCAAAGCCACCCAATTTATTATTGGGGTCGGTTGCGCGCAGGGCGTTGTTATTACGGCGCGCCTCATCGGCCAGCTTTGCGTAGTCGCTCTTGTTACCAATAGTGCTGTGGCCTTTATTGGCGAGCATGTTTACACCGTTAACGCCAGCCTTCATGATCCGGCCGCCTACCTTAAAGGTGGCTGGCACGAGAATGAGCGGTACCACATAGCCAGCCAGCGCAAAGAGTGGCTCCACCAGCGAGGCGCTCGTATTGCTGCCCGCCGTGGCTTCAGCCGCCTTGGAGAAGATCCGGCCTACCTCAAACAAGATGATAATAAGCGGATACATCATTACCAGGACAATGAATGTCTCGTACCACTCTTTAAAGAACTTCTGCGTATTAGGTAGCACCCATAGCATAAAGGCGATCGGCGAAATCATAATGAGCAGTGTAATAAGAATTTTACGGAAGACGAGGGTAAAGAATACTGCTAAGACGGCGATAAAGAGGCTGATAACGGTCGAGGCGGTAAGGGTGACAACAGCCGTTACGCCGGCAGCGCCCAGAAGGGCTACACCCACAACGCTACTAATGGAAGCACCCGCGTTAGTGAAATCGATCTTGGGCGGTCCGCCGGCATCGATGATGGTGTTAAGGATGGCAGCTGCACCCTGCCCGATCACATTGCCAAGGTCTACGATGAGCGCCGAAAGGAGGTAGGAGAACTGTACTAATATGGCCGCTGCAATCAGCCGTGGCAGCATTTTTTTAACCGTATAGTTATCGAAGCCAAGGGCGGTACCAAATATGATCAAGAAGAAGATGAGCACAAAGAAGATATTGCCGATGTTGCGGAACGCAGCCCAGGCCTGGTAGGTAACGTTGCCTACGCTAGTGGAGAGGTCCACCGGGGGCTCCTTTAGGAATGGCAGGATGACGTTATCGCGAATCCAGTCAATACCATCGATAAGCCAGCTTACCAATGAACAGACCAGCCAGCTGAGTGCACCAGCATCGCAGGTCACCTGGCCCTGATCAATAACGCCTTGGTGCAGATCAAGTACATTATCGCCTGGGTTGAGGGTGATATTTTGCTTAATGTTGATGTTAACAGTATCGGCCGGATCGTTCGGATTGGTATATTTGCCGGTCACAATAATGGTGTATTGACCAGCCGGGGGGTAGCTTACACCGGCCTTGCCAGGCGTAGTTGAATAAAGATTATAGCTACCATTGGCGTCGACATTCTTGGGGTAGTCAATTGTGTGGGCATTGAGGTCCACCAGCTTGATGTCGAGGCCGGCAGTCGTTTTAACCTTGTTACCGTCCTTGGCGTCGACAAAGTCGATGGTGCCCGTAAGGTGGGCAGTGGGCGGCGCTGGGACATCAATGGTAAAGGGCGCAATATTGCCACAGGCAACGTTGTGGGACTGGTAGGCTAGAAGATTCCCGCCAGTATCACGTACACTGATATTAAATGTCGTGTTAGCTGGCGTACCACAATTGCTAGGGCCAGTGTTGGGAATAGTACCTGATTCCCACTCTTGCGAAGCGGCGTCATAATTAAAATTTACGGTTTGAGGGTCACCATTGCCTAGTCGACGGGCCACCAGTGTTACATCGGTGCGCTCAGGATTCAATTTAACGTTGAGCTCACCATTGCCAGATGGATCGACAGTTGGTGATGCTTGGACGGGCAATGGCGCCAGCACCGGCAAAATAATTGCTAAAATAGCACCCGCGCTCAATAAGAATCGCTTCACTCGCTGACCCACCATAATAGCCTGATTCTAGCATTAGCATAATGCAACTTACAACCGGCTCTTAAAACGCGAAGCGCCCCGGTATAGTCAGCCAAAGGCGAACTATACCGGGGCGAATGGGCGCGGGTGATGGCCATCAGGAAGCAACGGTGATCTCCTTGATGAACCACCACTGATTAACGCTCTGATCGAGCGTCATGGTGACCTGCATCGACGTGTTGTCCTTGAAGGACAAGCGGATGCCCGTGGCCTGAGCGCTGAGGCTCGTCGGCACCTCCAGGTTTCCCTGGACCGTGGTGGTGTTGATGTTCAAACCACCATGCTTGGCCAACAGCTGGCAGGGCGAGTCACTCTGGAGCGGCTTGGCGCAGACGCCGTAGTAGTACGGCGAGGCCAGATTGTCGCCACCCAGAGCAGCCCAGTCGAGCATGTTCTGCACCGTCAGGGCCACGCTGCTGTCCGGAACGGACGGGCTGGCGGGCATAACCGGCGCGTTCAGCGCGAAGAACTGTGTCAGCTGCCGAGTGACGACCGGGTCGACCGTGAAGCCGGGAGCCGGGGTGTCGGCCGGTGTCGTGTACGAGGCCGCCGGAGCCGAGCTGGTCGGCGGGCTGGTCTGGTAGGTCAGGCTGGCCGCCGGACTGGTCGCGGTGACCGGTGCCGGAGCAGCGTGGTTACCCATGCTGTTGACCAGAAAGACACCAGCCGCCAGGATCACCATGGCCATCGTCACGAAGGCGGCAGTGATCAGAGCGAACTTGGTCCAGTTCCTCGGGGCACGCTGAGTGCGCTGCTGTTCGAGGCCCTGGTCGACCTCGTGCGGGGGGTGGATCGACATCGTGGCCTCCTAGGCACGTCGAATGGATTTTTTGAGTTCAAACCCCCTCTTTTGGCGTCTACCGACACTGAGGTGATTATGCTTATATTCTACATCCTTGTACCTTAAAAGTCAATTGTAAAATATTGCTAAATATGTTAAACGATATTACCAATTTTGGAGGATTGATGAATGGCTTGGGACGGCAAAGATTAGCGGGTCTTATCCCGTTCGCCTTCTTTCCAGGTTGGATATTCGGATTGCCACTGGTTGTCCCACTTGCGGTCATCACCCTGCGCTTTCTTTTCAAACTGGACAAGCTTCTCTTTGTCACGGAAGTAGGCGTTCGCTTCAACGTTGATGTCGGTGAGGCTGGCTTTGGAGCTATTGTAGGTTTTGAAATCAAAGCTGCGGTCCTGGAGCCACTGAGTAACCACGTACGCCTTGCCTTTATCTGATAGACGGTTAATTTCAGAGTCGGAGACACCAGCGCTGCGGGCAAGCTGGTCAACCATCTTGGTATCTTTTTGAATTTGATCAACCACAGCGTTGAACGTAGGAGCGTACTCTGGCTTGTTCCAGACCTCCGCGTTCGTGGCGCGCATAGCCTGGGCCATGACCAGTTTCTTCTCAAGCGCACCGGCATTGCGGTCTTTGGTATTAAAGAAGCTGGATAGCTGCTGTGGGGTAACACCAATAGCCATACCAAGGGCAGTATCGACAGCAGCCTCTTTTTGGTAAGTCGTGGCTGTTGAACTGATGTTATCCATCATGATTTCGTAGTTGTCGATAGAGATCTTGCTGGTTAGATCGCCGGTTGTAGCTTTACTGAATGACTTAGCCACACCGTTAACGTCGATGGAACCCATCTTGCGCGGGCCGCTTTGGAGGACATTGCCGGCACGGTCCTTAATCTCATAGTTGGACTCATCTTGGTCAAGGCGCTGCACGATACCCATGAGTTGATTGCGCTTAAATTGACCAGCATCACGCAAGGAACGCCATTCGCTGCCCACATTTCCCGAGGTCCCGAGACGACGAAGGCCGCGCTGCGGAGAGGCATTAAGGAACTGGTTGAGGTCATCTTTTCCGGCAAACTCCGTGTCGTAGAGCATACCCATCATGGCCTCACGGCCTGGAGCCGTGGAAGCATACCGTAGGAGCTCGGGTGCCTTAGACCGAAGTTTTTCACGCGCAGCGACGTCGCCGTTAGCCGCTTTCAGGGCGTTCTGCAGGTTAATCGGGTTTTGAGCCTCTTTGAGCTCACTTAGTTGTTTCTTGGTCTTGGCGACCAGGGATGAATTGCTACGTTGCAAGCTCTCGGTGGTGGCGGGGGCACCGGCCAGGGCTAATGCGGCGCCACCGCTCATAAGGCCGGCGGCGGCCTTACCGGCTACGCCCTTGCCTTTGAGGCTGGTAATGGCGCCAGAGTTGAGCACACGGCCCATGTAGGTGTTCTTACGACGCTGGCGCTCATCTACGCCGCGCTGCCAGAATTCGCTGCCGCGCAGGGCGCCCTTGCCGCGCTGGGCGGCTCCGTTCAGGAAGCTATGGGCGGCGTGCAGAGTTCGACCGGCCAGCCGGAAGGTTACCGGGATAATCATGAAGGCGGCCACTACCACGAGCGGCTTAATGAGCGCCGCCGCCACTGCCGCCGGGCCAGAATCGGTGGTACCTCCGCCCGGGCCGCCTGGCGAAAAGGCTAGGAGCTGGTTGACGATTCCGGCTAGCGAAAGTACGGCCACAATCATGGGGTACATTAGGATAAGCCGGAAGTAGAGCTTGAACCAGTCGCTTGAGTTATCTCGCGTATTGGGCAGGATAATGCCTAGCATGGCTAGCGGCGACAAGGCAATAAGCACAGCTAGGATCAGATAGCGCGCGCCCAGTGTCAAGAAAACTGCTAGCAAGCTCAGTAAGAGGCTGACCAGGATCGGGAGCGCTGCTGCCCACGAACCGAGTACCAAAGCGGCACCGCCAGCCACACCTAAACCGCCAATAATGGCGCCCATGTTACCAAGCAGGTTGGTAAAGCTGGCCGGTCCCTTTGAAGGGTCAAGCACACCATTAAAGAGCGCTTCTACGCCTGCGCCTAGTACGTTGCCCACATCTACCAGCAGGGCGCAGATTAAGAAGCTAAACTGCACCAGCACGGCCGCAATAATGAGGCGCGGCCAAATCTTTTTAATAGTGTATGCATCAAGCCCAATATCTTGGTTTAGCAGGGTAGCGCCGATAATGGCAAAGAACACCAGAATGAAGAGTACATCGGCCAGATCCCGCACGTGAGTCCAGGTCTGGTACAGGCCCGGTGTAGTATCGGGCGAGACGCGGTTTACCCGTAGCAGGGGTACCAGCGCGTCCTTGGCCAAACTGGAGATAGCGCCAGAAAGATTGTCCATCACGGGGCAGAGCAGCCAGGTGAGGCTGCCCTGATCACATTGATCGGTCTTACTATCGGTCGGCTGGCCGGTTACCGGGTCGACATTCCCCGCTGGGTCAATGCCAATGGGCGTAAACAAGCAGTCATCGCCGTTCGTGATGGTGCCGGGGGTGGGATAGGTTTTCTGGTATTGATCGGACGTAATGGTGATGGTGAGGTCGCCGGTTTTGCTCTGGCCCGCACACTGATAGGTTACATTCGTAGCTGTGAATGTGGCGTTGCCATTGTTGTCGGCGCCTTTGGTGAAGGTGGTATCGGCGCTAAAGTTGCCGCCGCTGGCAGTTAGCTTTGTATTGCCTGTATCGCCCCATTTGTAGGTCTCGCCGCTGGCCTGAGCGCCGGGCACAATCACGAAGCTGAGGACCAACGCAAATATGGCCGCCCAAAGCGCTGCCATACTGCCCCTTTTCCAGATGTGGCTCACCGTAAACACAATAGTAAAAAGTACCAGATTTTAGCCTCTTTGTCAAAGTGATTTTGACTTACGCTTACGCTTTGACTTACAATCTGGGCAATGAAACGTCTACGCGCGCTGTTAATGAGTCTGAGCCTAGGCCTAAGTTTATTGGCCCCGATGGCCGTTTTAGCCGGCAGCGGCGACATCGCTACTGATAAATGTGTGAAGGTAGCTGTAGGTATTGGTGGTCAAGACTGTATCGATAATACCGGCAATGGCGCCATCGTTACCTACCTCCAGCTGTTTCTTAAGTTCCTCTCTGGCGGTATTGGTCTGGTAATCGTGCTCATGATTGTGATCGGCGGCGTGCAGTACATCACTTCAGCCGGCGACCCCTCCTTGGTTAAGAAGGCCAAAGAACGCATCGTGAATGCCCTCACTGCGCTCATGCTCTTTATCCTGGCCTATGCTATTCTCAACTTCTTAATTCCCGGAGGTATCTTTGGATGATCGGCCTAGGCTTGGATCTCTTTAAACTGGCCAATAGTGCCTGCGGCACCAAAACCGGCTTCCTGCCGAGTCTTTATGACGGTCTTCCGTGCGACAATGGCTCCCTCAATATCACTAGTCTGGATAGTATTTGGCGGGTAGTTTTTAATGGCATCCGTATTGCCATGGCGCTGGCCGGCGGCCTGGCTGTGATCTTCATTATTGTGGGCGGTATTTTCTACGTTATTGCCGCCGGTGATCCCAGCCGCGTAAAGCGGGCTAAGGAGATTCTTATTCAGGCCATCACGGGACTTATTATTACGCTGTCGGCTTACGCTATTGTTACCTATATATCCAAAGGGTTCTAAATGCTTCATTTTCTTTACGCCGCCATTAGTCTGAGTCCCAACAGCATTGGGCTGCCTACATCAACACCAGACCTTGGTGCCGCTATGGCCAATGCAGTGAAGCTACTGATGGGTTTGATTGGGAGTCTGTCGATTATCTTTGTAGTGGTGGGCGGCATTCAGATCGCTACGGGTGGTGGTAACCCCGCTCGCCTCAAGCAGGGCCGCGAGACCGTTCTTTTGGCTCTGACCGGCCTCGGTATTGCCATGGCGGCGTACGGAATCGTTACTTTTGTTGTAAGCTATCTTTAAAAGAGACAAGGAATCGTTATGCTTACGTTGTATCAGTTCTTAGCTGACGCCTCGGGTGAGGTTAATTCGGGTATTAACGCCGCTTGCGGCAGTAGTTGCAACAACACCTCATTGGGTACCATTCTTGGTAATATCACCAGTGCCCTCATTTTCATCGTCGGTGCCATCTCAGTGATTATGGTGGTGGTGGGTGGCTTGCGCTATGTACTGTCGAGCGGTGACCCTAAGGCTGCCGAAGGAGCTAAAAATACCATTTTGTACGCCATCGTCGGTGTAGCTGTGGCTATGTTGGCCTATGCCATCGTGACGTTTGCTACCGCTCGCTTTAAGTAAGCATTAGCATTTTATATTTGCCTTTCGTGCTAGGCTTATGGTAAGGTCAGCTTAAATTAAATCGAATTGATAGAGGAGTTTTTACGTTCAGATGAGCATCGCAACTCTTGGCAAGAACTTTGCCGTAACCCTCCAGGCGCTGGTCCTGCTGCTCGGCTTCGGAGCCTTCAGCCTGGCTGCTGCTGGTCCGGCGCTGGCCGATCAGTCGGCTTGTGACACTAACACGCTCACTATTGATAGCGGTGCCGCCTGTTCGCAGGGCACGAGCGCCAAGGACAACCTCTTTGGTCAGGGCGGTATCTTCCAGACTATTGCTAACACCCTGATCTTCCTGGTTGGTGCCATTGCGGTGCTCTTCCTGATCATCGGTGGTCTGCGCTATGTGGTCTCCAATGGTGACCCTAAGGCCGTCGAAGGTGCTAAGAACACCATCCTCTATGCTATCGTGGGTATCGTGATCGCCATTCTGTCGTTCGCGGCCATCCAGTTTGTCATCAACGCACTCAAGAACTCTCAGTAGTTTTCTGAGCGACGTTCAAAAAAAGAGCCTTCGGGGCTCTTTTTTTTGTGGCACAAACGAAAAACCCGACCAGACCCGCAGTGGGTCCGGTCGGGCGGTAGGGGCTAGCCCACCACAATCTGAGAGAAGAAATCAGCCGTAGCCTGCACCTGGCCCTGCGGGTCGTAGAGTGTCCAGGTGATGGTCCAGGCACCGACTGGTGCATCGGCATTGATGGCCATGAGCGGATCCTTGGTCCCGCTCGTACTCTGGAGCCACTCGCAGTGCTTGGTGCTGGGGTTCAAGGTCTGGTGGTGGTTGTCAGTCCAGACCTCGGTCCAGCCCTGGCCGCACAGCCGAGTCAGAGTGGCGTAATCAATACCCTGGATACCGAGCATGAAGCCGCCGGAGCCACGCTGAGTGGCATTGCAGGGCGACCCCGACTCTTCGCAGACCAGTGTGACGTAGTATGCGAGCCGGTGGGTCGTGGTGGTCGGGCTCGTGCTCGTCGTAGGAGTGCTGGTGGCTGAGGTGTCGGGTGCCGGAGTGGTGGTGACACTGACCGTATCAGAGGCCCTTGGCGACGAGGAGCTGGTGGCCGGGGAGTGCTCGGCCACCATTTGGTCATTGGGGCTCGGGAGCAGGCCGCTCGTTACGGCCAGCCAACCCACCAGAATAACGGCCAAGATCGCTCCGATCCCGGCCAGAATGCTCAAGAAGCGGCTGCGGCGGCTGGCCGGCGCCGGAGACGGTGTGACCACGGTTTTCCTTTCTTCTGGGCAGGTGCGGGCTCATAAACCTATTGTATAG